>NZ_JBXWOS010000017.1:0-124860 GCF_059611005.1 Ruegeria sp. CDSB117 | reverse complement strand
GCCGCTGCTGCCAAGTAAGCAAACGCCGCGAGGCGCACCCACTCCTCCCAATCGGTGCAATCGCGCAGGGCAGGTCGTATGACCTGCCCTTTCTTTTTGTGCTGGAGTGCCTTTTTGGTACGTGTCTTGATCACTGCGCGCCCTTGGTTGCGAAACACCGTCCGGTACAGTAAGCCACCTATTCAGTGTACACCGAGACCCATCCATGACCGCACCGTCACACCCTGTTTCACAGCGCCAACCGGCTTCAAATGTCCTTGTCGCCAAGGCGGCGAGATTGTCGGTCGCACCAATGATGGATTGGACAGACCGGCATTGCCGATTTGTGCACCGACTGCTCAGTCAGCAGACACTTCTTTACACGGAAATGGTAACCGCCCCGGCGTTGGTGCGGGGTGGCGCACTGCACTTGTTGGACTTCAGTTCGCAGGAACACCCCGTCGCGCTGCAATTGGGCGGTTCAGACCCAGAGGAAGTGTCGGAGGCGGCCCGGTTGGGCGCGCAAGCGGGGTATGATGAGATCAACCTGAATTGTGGTTGCCCCTCGGATCGGGTGCAATCGGGCACTTTCGGGGCCGTGTTGATGAAGGACCCCGTCCGTGTTGCCGACTGCGTTGCCGCGATGCGCGATGCGGTTGATGTTGAAGTCACTGTCAAATGCCGTATTGGGGTTGATGATCAGGATCCGGAACAGGTCCTGCCTGAGTTTCTGCAGGCCATTCACGAGGCCGGATGCCAACGTGTGACAATCCACGCGCGCAAGGCTTGGCTGCAAGGGCTGAGCCCTAAGGAAAACAGGGATATCCCGCCCTTGGACTATGATCTTGTGCATCGGATGAAACGGGCGTTCCCTGACCTGCATATCTCAATCAACGGTGGGATCACGTCTCTGGAGCAGGCGAAGGCGCAGCTGGACGCCGGGCTGGACGGTGTCATGATTGGCCGCGCGGCCTATCATCAACCCACGGATATTCTGGCCGAGGCGGATGCCTTGATTTTTGGCGGTGGTCAGGTGGCTGATCCGATTGATGTCGTTCACAAAATGGTGCCCTATGTCGAAAACCACCTTGCCGGGGGCGGTCGTCTGCACCAGATCACGCGTCACATGCTGGGTCTTTTCGCCGGTCGCCCCGGTGCGCGTGCGTGGAGGCGGGCTCTGTCCGAGGGGGCGGTTCACGATGGGGCGGGCCCCGAAGTGATGCTGCAAGCTCTGGACTGTATCGCGCCTTTGGCAGAGGTTTGACGGGAACGGAATACGGCCAAATGGCCGGTTTGGGGGGATGATGCCCGAGACGATGTTGCTGGCCCAGATGTTGGGCCTTTTGCTTGTAATCGGGGCGCTGGCCGGTGTCTTGGCTGGCTTGCTGGGTGTTGGTGGCGGCATCGTTTTGGTGCCCGCGTTTTTCTATGCGTTCCAAACACTTGGATATGGCGGCCCACAGTTGATGCAGCTGTGTCTTGCGACCTCGCTGGCAACCATCATCATCACATCACTACGATCCGTCCTGGCGCATAACAAGAAAGGCGCGGTGGACTGGGATATCCTGCGCGGTTGGGGGCCGGGAATTGCAGTGGGGGCCATTGTCGGAGTGCTGGTCGCTTCGGCACTGCGAACCGAGGCGTTGCAGGCGTTGTTCGGCGTGTTGGGTATGGTCATTGGCGCATATCTGGGTTTGGGTAAATCAGAATGGCGGCTTGGTGATGCGATGCCAAAAGGCGTGAAGCGGGCCGTTTTGTCACCTTCGGTCGGGTTCCTTTCAGTTCTGATGGGCATTGGCGGCGGCAGCTTTGGCGTGCCGCTGATGAGCCTGTTCAACGCGCCCATTCATCGGGCGGTTGCAACGGCGGCCGGGTTTGGTGTGATCATCGCGGTGCCTTCGGTTTTGGGCTTCCTGTTCCTGGACATCGCGCCTGAACACCGCCCTCCGTACACAATCGGCGCGGTCAACCTGATCGCTTTTGCAATTGTTGTAGCCATGACGATGATCACTGCGCCCTGGGGCGTAAAGCTGGCGCATGCGATGGATCCCAAGCCGTTGAAGCGTGTGTTCGCGGTTTTTCTGACGCTGGTCGCCCTGAATATGCTGCGTAAGGCGCTGGGGCTGTGACCGATTTTTGGGACAAAGGTTGGATCAGGTTTCCGCACGACCCGACGCTTGCCCGATGGGTTGAACATGCTTTGCCGCAAGCCCGCGCCTCGGTCACAGATCCGGTCTATGCGGAATGGCTGGATTGCGAAGGCACATGGTTCATCGGTGTGGACGCGTTGGACAACGATCCAGAGGGCAGGGTGGCGCGATCGGACGTTTTGTCGGGAAAGGCCATGGACTTTATCTCTGAACACTATGGGCGGTTGCCACTGCACAAGGGGCAGGTCTCGGTCGTTTATCCCGGTTACCCCCGACCACGTCGCGGCGAGGGTGAAGCGGCCAGCAGATACCGGCGGAACCGTGATGCGGCGCATGTGGATGGATTGCGCCCCATGGGGCCGGATCGTCGACGCCGGGTAGATGAACCGCACGCATGGATTCTTGGCATCCCGCTGACCGAGGCCAGCACGGATGCCGCGCCGATGGTTCTGTGGGAAGGCAGCCACAAGATACTGGGGGCTGCGTTCGCACAAGCGATGAAAGGCCAACCCAAGGACAGCCTACACTTGATCGACGTAACCGACATATATCAGGCGGCCCGTCGCGAGGTGTTTGAGACCTGCCCCCGGATCGAGCTGCCAGCAAAACCGGGTGAGGCCTATCTACTGCATCGCCACTGCCTGCACGGCGTCGCGCCTTGGGCCGAGGCGGCGACCGCTGGCCCGGATGGACGGATGATCGCCTATTTTCGCCCCGAATGCGCCGGGGGAGTAGCCGAGTGGATCGAATCCTCCTAACCTGTTGCCATTATTCAGGTTTGGAGATTTTCGATGATTACGGTTCACACGGATTCTGATGGGGCCCAGATCGAGGTCGAGCTGTCCGGCGAAGTGACAAGCAAAGACTACAGCGAGACATTGGTCCCCGCGATCGAAGCGGCGCTTGAGGCGCATGATGCGGTGCGTCTGCTGGCAATCGTGCAGCCAGAGTTCAAAGGCTATGATCTTGGGGCCGCGTGGTCCGATACCAAGCTGGGTCTCAGCCACTGGCGCGGGTTTGACCGTATCGCGGTTGCGGCTGATCAGGGCTGGGTACAGACAAGCATCCGTCTGGCCGCGCCGATCCTGCCATGCCCCGTTCATGTGTTTGAACTTTCGGAACTTGAGGCCGCGCGCCGTTGGATGCGCGAGTCTCTGGGGGCCATCCATGTGACCGATTTGGGCGGACCCTGCGTGCAGATCAGCCTGATGGGCGAACTGGACCCCGAAGAATACCAACAGGCTGAGCGTGATCTGGATACCTTGCTGAGTTCAAAGAACGGGTTCCGTCTGGTGATCGACCTGCGCGAGTTTGACGGCTGGCAGGGGCTGACCGCACTGGCCGCACATTTCCGCTTGGCCCGAGGGCATGTGGGAATGCTGGATCGCGCCGCCATAGTGGGGGACAAAGCGTGGCAACATATGGCGCAGCGTGTCGCCAGTCACGTTCTGGGTGCCCGCACGCAATTCTTCCCTTCTGAGGATTTCGAAAACGCAAAATCCTGGCTTGCGGCGGGGTAGGGCGATGCTGATCACGGCGCCAGTTCTCGCCTTACTTTACCATTACGTAAGGTTAATTTACCGACCGTTCAATTTTTCTTGATCGGTCGGTCAAAAAACGCTTAAACCTGAATCGTTCTTCCGCCTGACCACGTCGGAAGACCATTTTGCTGAAAGGCGCTGCTGTGGGTTGCCACTCACTTACGCATGTCTTCGAACTTGATCCCCCCTCGGAGTTCAGACCAACCCGCAGCAGCGCGAACTCAGCCTAAAAGCCAGAAGTGGATATCAGGATTTGTTCATGCGCGCCGCGCGTCCGCCGCGCCGTTTGGCGAGGCGTGGCTTGCGCGCGGGCAGATCTTCCATGATCTCAGCACGTTCATCGCTGCCCATTTTCGACCAGCGTGTGATCTCATCAATGGTGCGATAGCAACCAGTACAGATGCGCTCGGTCGGGTGCACGACGCATATCTGGATGCAAGGGCTTTCGACCTCGTTCCTTTTCCAGACCATGTTTGTCATCGGTGTACCCCGTCGCCCTTAAAGAAAGCGCAGCCTATCCAGCGCTCCTTGCAGAATATAGCCCGCCGCGACGTGATCGATAACCTGTCCGCGACGTTTTCGTGTCGTATCCGCCTCAAGCAGTGCCTTTTCTGCCGCTACCGTGCTGAGCCGTTCATCCCAGAATCCGATCGAAACTTCGGTCAGACGTGACAGATTTCGGGCAAAAGCGCGGGTCGATTGGCACCGGGGGCCTTCGGTTCCGTCCATGTTTTTGGGCAGGCCAAGCACAACACCACCAATCTCGCGATCCGCGATGATTTCCAGCAATCGGGCCGAATCCAGGGTAAATTTCTTGCGCCGTACGGTCTCAAGCGGGCTGGCCACGCCGCGCATCCGGTCGGACACGGCCACGCCGATGGTCTTTTCGCCCAGATCCAGCCCCATCAAGGCGGTCATGGGGGATATTGCAGCGGCGAAGTCTTCGAACTCGTCGTAAATCATTGCGCAATACCTGCCTGAAGTGCGGCAGCGTCGATGATCTCCAGCGCATCGGCGTTTCCGGCAAAGACCGCCATGGCTTCGTTCCTGATGTCGATCGCGCGCTGTCCTTCGCCCAGAACGCTCAGTGCTGCGATCAGACGGGCCCAATCCTCGGGAGCTCCTCCTTCGGTGGCCAGCCGGTCTGAAAGCTGGTTGACCATGCCTCGGATCATCTCTTGTCGTTCGTCCGGGGTCAGCGCAGCGGCAGCCTCAACGTCATCCTGGCTTGGGCCGGGTCCGGTAGGGGCCGTAACCTCGGGCGCGTTGAACACGCCGGCGCGGAAAGCCAATTCTTCCAGTTGCGCCAGAATTGCGTCGACCCACGGCGCGCCGGCCGGTGCGTTGCGCAAGGCGTCGGTCCAGATGCGATACCCGATGTCGGGGCGCCCGACCTGCACCATCATCTGGCCAAGGTAATACAGCGCCGGACCGTGTCGCGGATCACGTGTTAACGCTTCGCGCAATGCAGCTTCGGCTTCGGGGGATACATATCCACCCGCCGAGAGGATCATCATTTCTGCCAGATGCGAATAAGCATCTGCTGGGACAGCGTCACCGGACAAGTCGATCACGCGCTGCTGCGCCTTGTATGCGGCTGGAAAGTTGCCTGCGTTCGCCTCGTGTTGCGCCAATAGGATATGGCCTTGCAGGTCATCGGGGCGCGCTTCGACGGTTTCACGCAACTGCTCTAAAAGCGCCGCGTAGCTCTCTTCCAGCTGCGGCATGGGGGCTGGTGTTGTGGTGGCTTCGAATTCAGCCTGGCTGGGGCGTTCCGCGCGCAAGGTTTCCGCTCGATCAATGCGCAGCGACAGAGGTTGGTCCGGTAGCCCCGCCGCACCCATCCGGTCGTACATCCAGGCCGCACCGCCGACCAGGATAAGACCCACGGCTGCGATCGCGGTGACAGAGGCCCAAAGTGGCGGTCCCGGTCGGGTCGACTGTGCCTGCATCTGGGCGTCTGCGGCCAGAATACGGCGTGAAATCTCCGTGCGAACACGCTCGGCGTCTGCTTCGCCGATGACACCTCGGGCCAGATCCTTGTCGACGCTCGCCAGCTGTTCGCGATAGACACGCAGGTCATACGCCGCTGCGGGTTCGCGTGCGTCGCGCGTTCGCAGGATGGAATAGCCCAAGAACACTGCAATCACAGCAGCGGTTAGGATGATCAGGACCCAGAACGACATGGTTTCTCCGATTTGGCTGTCCTGACTTAGACCTCTCGGCGGGTCGACAAAAGGGACAAATGGCCGCTGGTCGCCTTCATGTCGCAATAATGGGGCCTATGTCGCAATAGTGCGATATTACGGCGTTGAACGGCAGGGGCGCGCTAGCGTTACGCGGCATATCTTCGCGCAATCACCGAACCGGATGGATTCGCCTATGAAACACTATTCAGCCTTTGCTGTAGCGCGCGAAGCGTTGCGCTATCACACCGGATGGGAGCGCGCCTGGCGTTCGCCCGAACCCAAGAAGAAATACGACGTAATCATCGTCGGTGCGGGCGGCCATGGTCTGGCGACTGCGTATTACCTGGGTAAGAATTACGGCATCCAGAATGTCGCTGTGATCGAAAAGGGCTGGCTGGGCGGTGGTAACACCGGTCGGAACACGACGATCATCCGCTCAAACTATCTGCAGGACCCTTCGGCAGCGATCTACGAAAAAGCGCGCAGCCTGTACGAGGATCTGAGCCAGGAACTGAACTATAACATCATGTTCAGCCCCCGTGGCGTCATGATGCTGGCCCAGACTCAGCACGAAATTCGCGGCTATCAGCGCACGGCTCATGCCAACGCGTTGCAAGGTGTTCAGACCGAGTGGATCACCCCTGAGCGCGTTAAGGAACTGGTACCGATCATCAATATCGACGGTCCGCGCTATCCGGTTCTGGGCGCATTGTGGCAGGAACGCGGAGGTACCGCGCGTCACGACGCCGTGGCGTGGGGCTATGCCCGCGCCTGTTCCGCGATGGGCATGGACATCATCCAGCAATGCGAGGTCAAAGGCGTTCGGTCCGAAAACGGCCGCGTTGTTGGCGTCGATACCACCAAAGGTTCGATCGACTGTGACAAGCTGGGCATGGTGGTTGCGGGCCATTCAGGACAGTTGGCCGAAATGGCGGGCTTCCGTCTGCCGCTGGAGGCGATCGCGCTGCAGGCATTGGTGTCCGAGCCGATTAAGCCCTGCATGGACGTGGTCGTAATGGCCAACACCGTGCATGGTTACATGTCTCAGTCCGACAAGGGTGAGATGGTGATCGGCGGCGGTACTGACGCCTTCAACAACTACACCCAGCGCGGCAGCTTCCATCATATCGAGGAAACCGTTCGCGCACTTGTCGAAACCTTCCCGATGATCTCGCGCCTGAAGATGCTGCGCCAGTGGGGCGGGATTGTGGACATGACCGGCGACCGGTCTCCGATCCTGTCAAAAACGCCCTTGGGCGGCTGCTTTATCAACTGTGGCTGGGGCACGGGTGGCTTCAAGTCGATCCCCGGATCGGGATGGGGCATGGCGCAGCTGATGGCCACAGGTCACTCACCGCTGACCGAAGCCTTTACGCTGGACCGCTTCAAAGAGGGCCGCTTCATCGACGAAAGCGTCGCGGCCGGGGTGGCACACTGATGTCAGTCGCCCCAATGTGCCCCATGAATGGTTTCGGAACTATTCGGGCTGTCAGATCTTGGTTTGATGGTTTTCTTTTCCTCGGATCGGAAAATGAAAAAGGCGATCAGGCCAAAGAAGACGAGCGTGCCGACTACGGTCAATACAATGGTCAAAATATCCATGCCTACGATCTGGGCGTGTGGTCAAAAGAATTCAAGCGAGGAGTAGCCTCATGCTGATCCTGAATTGCCCCTACTGTGGCGTCGACGCCGAAGAATCTGAACTGTCCGCCGGAGGTGAGGCGCACCTGAAACGCTTCGGTCCCGGCTCGTCGGATGGCGAATTCCACGACTACCTGTTCATGCGTGAAAACCCCAAAGGCGTTCATTTCGAACGCTGGCGCCACAGCAACGGCTGCGGCAAGTGGTTCCACGCTGCACGCTGCACACAAACGCTCGAAGTGTTCGGAACCTATTCCGCCCAGACCACCGAGCCGCCGAAAGAACTCAAGGACGCGATCACTGCAAAGCGCCCTGGCTGGACGTGGAGAGAGTACGAATGATCCGCGCCGCCATCCCTAATTCCGCCTGCGAAAGGTCCGCAACATGAGCACCCGTCTCGCAAAACAAGGCCGGCTGATTGACCGGTCGAAACAGGTCACCTTCACCTTCAATGGCACGTCGATGCAGGGGTACGATGGCGACACGCTTGCCTCGGCCCTGCTGGCCAATGATCAAATGATGATGGGCCGGTCATTCAAATACCACCGGCCCCGCGGTGTTGTCGCCAGCGGTGCAGAAGAGCCGAACGCTCTGGTCGGCCTGGGGCAGGGCAACCGGTTCGAGCCGAACCAGCGCGCCACCACAACCGAGCTGTTCAACGGTCTGACCTCAATTTCGCAGAACCACTGGCCGAACCTGGAATTCGATATCGGTGCCGTGAACACAGCGCTGGCGCGGTTCCTGCCAGCGGGCTTCTACTACAAGACGTTCATCCACCCCAAGCCATTCTGGAAACACGTCTATGAGCCGATCATCCGGCGGTCGGCCGGTCTGGGTAAAGCACCCGACAAAGACAACCGCGACGCAGACACCTACGAGCACTTCTACGCCTTCACCGACGTTCTGGTGATCGGTGGCGGTGTCGCCGGGTTGCAAGCGGCCAAGGCGGCGGCCGAGACCGGTGCGAAGGTTCTGCTGATCGAGCAAACCGCGCATTGGGGTGGGCGCGCTCCGGTTGATGGCGGGACCATCAATGATGAGCCTGTGGATAAGTTCGTGGAACAATTGGTTTCCAAATTGGAAACAATGGACAACGTTATCATGCGCAACCGCTGCATGGGCGCGGGCGTCTATGACCATGGTTATGTGCTGGGGTATGAGCGTCTGAACGACCATAAACCGGGCACACAAGGTCCCCGTCATCGCCTGTGGCGTATCCGGGCCAAGCAGGTCGTCACTGCGACAGGCGCCATCGAACGCCCGCTGTCATTTGCGGGCAACGATGTTCCGGGCGTCATGCTGGCTTCGGCCATGCGCGACTATGTGGTGAACTGGGGCGTGACCCCGGGCGAGCGTGTGATCGTCGCGACCAACAATGACGACGCTTATCGCACAGCGATCATCCTCAAACAGGCTGGTGTCGATGTTCTGCGTGTGATCGATGCGCGCGCTGCGGCCGGACCACTGGCTGAAGAGGCGCGACAGCTTGGTATCCGGGTCGACCCCGGCAAGGCCATTGCCAAAGTCAAAGGCGGCAAGCGCGTCAAGAAGGTCGAGATCTGCAATCAGGAAGGCATCGGTGGCGCTCGCGAAGAAGTTGAGTGCGACGCGGTTGCCATGTCGGGCGGCTGGTCTCCGGTTGTTCACATGTGGTCGCATTGCGGTGGCAAGCTGATCTGGGACGAGGCGAACGCACATTTCCGCCCCGATCCCGCGCGTCCTCCGCTGGGCGCGAATGGCGAAGGGTTCGTTGTGGCCGCTGGCGCCTCAAATGGTCCGCTGGCGCTGAGTGATGTTCTGACTGACGCGCACGCCGCCGGCAAAGCGGCCGCCAAAGCGGCTGGCTTTAAGCCGAAAAACACTAAGGCTCCGGCTGGTGAAGCCACGCAAGAGGTTGCTATGGAAGCGGTCTGGTTGATGCCAGCCAACGCCGACGTGCAGCTGCGCATGAAATCCTGGCTGGACTTCCAGAACGACGTAAAAGTCTCTGACGTGCAACTGGCCGCGCGCGAAGGCTATGAAAGCGTCGAGCATACTAAGCGATACACTACACTGGGTATGGCGACAGATCAGGGTAAGTTGAGCAATATCAACGGGCTGGCGATTCTTGCTGATGCCCTGGAATCGGAAATTCCGAAGGTGGGCACCACGACGTTCCGTCCGCCATACACGCCCATTTCGATGGGTGCGATTGGCGGCGAAGCGCGTGGCGACGTGTTCCAACCGATCCGTCAAACGCCGATGCATGACTGGCACGACAAGAACGGCGCGGATTGGGAACCGGTCGGTCACTGGCGCCGGACCTACGCCTATGTCCGCCCCGGAGAGTCAGTGCACGACGCAGTAAACCGTGAGGTCAAGAACACCCGCGAAAACCTTGGTCTGCTGGACGCGTCGACGCTGGGCAAACTGATCGTCAAAGGCCCGGACGCCGGCAAGTTCCTCGACATGATGTACACCAACATGATGTCCACGCTGAAGGTCGGCAAATGCCGCTATGGCCTGATGTGTTCGGAAAACGGTTTCCTGATCGACGACGGTGTTGTTGCTCGCATCGACGAGGACACCTGGCTGTGCCACACAACCACCGGCGGAGCGGAACGCATCCACGGTCATATGGAAGAATGGCTGCAAACCGAATGGTGGGACTGGAAAGTCTACGTTGCCAACGTGACCGAGCAATACGCTCAGGTCGCCGTGGTCGGCCCCAACGCCCGCAAGGTGCTGGAAAAGTTGGGCGGCATGGATGTCAGCAAAGAGGCTCTGCCATTTATGGAATGGCGCGACGGTAAGATCGGTGATTTCGATTGCCGTGCTTTCCGTATCTCGTTCTCGGGTGAGCTGTCCTATGAGATTGCTGTCCCTGCGTCTCAGGGCCAGGCGTTCTGGGATGCATTGATGGACGCAGGCAAAGAGTTCGGCGTTATGCCTTACGGCACCGAATGTCTGCACATCCTGCGGGCCGAGAAGGGCTTTATCATGATCGGGGACGAGACCGACGGCACCGTGATCCCGCAGGATCTGGGGCTGCACTGGGCGCTCTCGAAGAAGAAAGAGGACTACCTCGGAAAACGCGCCCATTCGCGCAGCCATATGGCCGATCCGGACCGCTGGAAACTGGTTGGTCTTGAGACTGTGGATGGTTCTGTCATTCCTGACGGAGCTTACGCAGTCGGCGAGGGCGTCAACGCCAACGGTCAGCGTAACATGATCGGTCGCGTTACCTCGACATATTACTCGGCCAACCTCGGAAAAGGCATCGCCATGGGGCTGATCAAACATGGTCCGGACCGGATGGGTGAGATTGTCGAGTTCCCGGGCACCGATGGCAAAACCTACAAAGCTAAGATCGTGGACCCGATCTTCTTCGATAAGGACGGGGAGAAGCAGAATGTCTGAACCCATCAGCGCACTGAACCACGCAAGCTATGATGGCATTGCCAAGGTCCAGGAATGTGGCCTGCAGGGCATGATTACCCTGCGCGGCGACCTGTCCGACAAGGTGTTGGCCAAGGCCGTCAAGGACGCAACGGGTCAAAAAATGCCCGGTCAGCGCGAAGCTCTGGTCGACGGTGAGGCCGGCGTTTGCTGGATGTCCACGGATGAATTACTGGTGCTTGTTCCCTACGCCGAGGTTGAGGCCAAACTGGCGACCATGACCAACGCGCTGAGCGGTACACACGCGTTGGCCGTCAACGTCTCGGACGCCCGCGCGGTGTTCCGTATCTCGGGCAGCAATGCGCGTGAGGTGCTGGGCAAACTTGCCCCGGTGGAGCTGTCGGCTGCGGCATTTCAGCCAGGTCAGATCCGCCGTTCGCGTCTGGCGCAGGTGGCAGGGGCGTTCTGGATGGATGACGCCGATACCTTCCGTGTTGTCTGTTTCCGGTCGGCCGCAGACTACGTGTTCAAGCTGCTTAAAGTTGCGGCGCAGCCCGGCAGCGAAGTCGGGGTCTACTGAACCGAAGTGAAGTGAAAAGCCCCGGCCACACTGGGGCTTTCTTTACCCGGTGGTTACGCTGCAAACTCCGGAACCATAAGGCTTGTTAGAAGCGTTTATGTGCGCAAAACTGGCGCGGACTTTGACCGTGTTTTTCGCTGAATTAAGATTTGCCTGATATTTCATACGCAGGCTTTGCCCTTCGCTTGACCGGAGGTCGACGTTCCAAAACATGCGGTATTCGCCACTGTTTTTCACTTTGAGTTTGGCGCTGGTCCAATCGTGATGGCCGCTGACAACTTTGGCTTCACGAGTGTTGGTGTCTACCTGAAAGTGATACTCGGGCGCGATCCAGCCATGGCCGTCCGTCTTCGTAATTTCACATCTGTATTCGACGGTACCAGCTAAAGCTGATTGCGCGGAAACGATTATCGCAGCAATCGCCGTAAGCGAAGCTTTCATTTTTGTTACCCATCAAACTATTCCGTGGGCGCACTTCAACCGGCTCACGCTTGGGTTGCAAGTGGGGAAACACCTACTTCGGCAGGGCTAATGGCCGCATTCTAGCCAGTAAACAAAACCGTACGGTACCGTGTCATTTCCGTTGGACTGAGAGCTTTCTGAACATCCAGCGGGCGCCCGGTTTCGTCAGTAATTTCAGAGTAAAAGGAGAGACTTTTCAGCAGGTCTGAGGTCCGCTGGTGTCTGTCCTCTTCAGCCAAAAGAGGCGAGTGGAGCGAGAGGTAGAGAGTAGGTCGCGTCCGTTTCAACCAGGGCAGGATCGTTGGCAGTACAAAAAACTCAGCCCCCTCAATATCCATCTTGACCAGAGAGACACCCGACAGGTCATTCGCGGCCTCGAACTGGTCCCATGCGATCGTCAAAGCGTCGTTGCCATGTGTTCCGTCATGCAAAAGTGAGCTGGTGGAATCGCCCGGCTCGCCGCGCACCGACGCAATGCGGGCCACTCCGAACTGATCCGACAACGCCACGCCAAAGGCCGAAACATTGCGGATGTCGTTCAGGTCGAGGTTCCAGGCCAGATGCCGAAAAGCCGTTGGGTCCGGTTCGAAACACCAAACGTGCCGCGCCTTGCGGGCACTGTACAGGACCGTGGGACCAATCCACGCGCCGATGTCCAGATAATCCCGATCTGCCGACAGGTATTTGTCGAGCACGGCGAAGGTTTCAGGCTCCCACTTGCCATCGGATGCCTTGCGCCAAAATTTCGAATGATAAGGGTCCAGACGAAACGGCTCGCCATTCAGCTGGCCCGCATAGTATCCGCGGGCGCGGTAAAACATCTTGCGCGCCTGTGTAAGCATCGCCTGCCTCCGGGTTTTCTTGTCTCGGCTCTTGACCTGCGGCGGCTGCCAAAGCATTTAACCTTGGGAACCGCAACTTACATTTTTACAGGGGGCCGATATGGCTTTTGAACTTCCTGATCTTCCTTATGCACATGACGCGCTGGCAGCCAAGGGTATGTCCGCGGAAACACTGGAATATCACCACGACCTGCACCACAAGGCCTATGTCGACAACGGCAACAAGCTGATCGCTGGTACCGAATGGGACGGCAAGTCGCTGGAAGAGATCATCGTTGGCACCTACGACGCAAACGCCGTCGCGCAAAACGGCATCTTCAACAACATCAGCCAGCTGTGGAACCACAACCAGTTCTGGGAAATGATGGGCCCCGGCGGCAACGCAATGCCCGGTGAGCTGGAAAAAGCCCTGACCGAGAGCTTTGACTCGGTTGACGAGTTCAAGTCGCAATTCAGCGCTGCTGGTGCCGGTCAGTTCGGCTCGGGCTGGGCATGGCTGGTCAAGAACGCAGATGGTTCGCTGGCTGTGACCAAGACCGAAAACGGCGTCAACCCGCTGTGCTTTGGTCAAACCGCTCTGCTGGGTTGCGACGTGTGGGAACACTCCTACTACATCGATTTCCGCAACAAGCGTCCGGCTTACCTGTCGAACTTCCTCGACAATTTGGTGAACTGGGAAAACGTTGCATCGCGGATGTGATCGTTAACCCGATAAGGGTTTATCAAGGGCCTGCTGGTGGTGACGCTGGCAGGTCTTTTCTTGTTTAGATAGCTGTTTTTGATGGTGATACTGCGTTTTGCAATCGGCATCGATTGACTGCTTCGAGCCCAAAGCAGTCGTTACAAAATTGGCTTTGAGCAAAGGACTTCATCTGGAACTCAGTCCAGCGTGTTCTTGTAGACTTTGCCGTCTTTCATGATCAGATCGAAATTCTCATGCGGGTCTGCGATCAGGTCGATATCTTGCAGCGGATTGCCGTCCACCAGGATCAAATCTGCATAAGCGCCCTTTGCGATCACACCCAAGTCACCTTGTTGATAAGGGTGGCGCGGGCCTGAGAGTTTGAGCAGTTCAGCATTGGTTGAAGTCGCCATTTTCAGCACCTCGTATGGCGTGTACCAGCGCTGCAATTTGGCAAGGAACGCGCCTTGACGTTCGGCCAGTTTGGGATCGAACAGGATGTCGGTGCCGAAAGCGACTTTCACGCCAACTTCTTTCGCCGTTTTGTAGGTGAAATCTGTACCGTCGGTGACGTCGATCCATTTCTGCTGGCTAACAGGGTCGTCGAAAGAAAAGCCATCCTCGTCATCCAGCAGAGGCTGCACTGACAACCAAACTTCATTGTCGCGCATCAGTTCCATCGTTTCGCGGCTCATCAAAAAACCATGCTCGATGGACTTAACGCCAGCGGCAACGGCAATTTCCACAGCCTCGTCCGTGAAGACATGAGATGCAACATAAGTGTTGTAGGTGTCGGCCACCTCTACAAAAGCCTCGATTTCGGCCTTGGTGTATTGGCGTACATCCAGAGGATCATAGGTGGATGACACCCCGCCACCGGTAGAAATCTTAAGTTGGGTTGCACCCATGCGCATGATCTCACGCGCGCGTTTGACCACTTCCGGAACACCATCAGCTTGCGCCATCAAACCAACGCTGTACCAGTACCATTGCGAATCCGCGCCGTTCGTCGGAACCGCTTGGTAGGGGCGATAGTCAAAGTGGCCGCCGGTTTGTGTCACGGGTGGGCCGGACGGCAGGATACGGGGGCCTTCGATCTCGCCCGCGTCAATCATCCGTTTTATGGCAAATGAATTGCCGCCAACGTCGCGCACCGTTGTAAAGCCGCGCATTAACGTGCCTTCGGACCCGATGGCACCCCGCACCGCGACCTCAAGAATATCGCCGGTCACAACCACACTCTGCGGATTGCAACAGTAAAGCGTGTGCCAGTGTACGTCGATCAGGCCCGGCATCAACGTTCGCCCGCCGCCATCGATGACGATACCATTGGCGACGGCGAGGGGTTCTGAGGACACATCTGTGATCAGATTGTCGGTTACAACAACATAGGCATTTGTAATCATTTCCTCATTCACACCATCAAACACGTTGACGTTTGTGAACAGTATCGGCCCCCCATCCTGGGAGAGCGCTTGCGAACTGGCTATAGTGAGAAAAATCGACGAAACCGCCGCAAGTTTGGGAAAATGCATTCTAAATTCCTCAGAAAACTCTGTCGGAGAAACCATCCCAGCGGAAGCAAGCTTTTTCAAGGATTCCCTCACTTTTCTGCAAGGTCGGCTTTGTCCGAAAAGCTGAATTGAAACGGCAGAAAGTATACCATTTCAACTTTCTGTACTGCCGCAAGCCCAGTCTGAGCCCAATTTGCACAATGCTGCACTAAACACCTATGACTGCTTTGCGCGGTAAACAAGCTTTGCAGGGGCCAGTGCTTCCTTTCAAAAGGCCAACTACAATTGCATTTCGTTTAAAGGTTTTCAGCACTCGGCAGCGCATCAAGGCAAAACCTTAAGGGAGTGCTTTTGGGCAGCGCACAGTAACCTTTTGACGGCAAGATGTCCGAAGGTGAGCTTCCGCCCCCGATCAATATAAGGAGGAAATCCTCCAAAGGCGGCAAAAGCTCATGCGAGTTTGCTGCCGTCTGCTCCAATGACAGTGATTGAAAAGCGCTAAAAAGCGGAATTTCGATAGTGCCGTCAGTACCCTCGGGATATTCGTGCAGGTATTGTCGCGCACCCCAGACAGGCTCAGTAAAAAAATCGCGATAGTAAGCCCGGTCCAACCGACTGAACTGAATCCCCAAACCTTCTTGTTCAATTTTCCCGCTGCGGACACTCTGGTAAATGTCCGTTATTCTCTCATAGACTTCGGGCCACTTCACGGCCTCAACTGTGGCGCTTAGCGAGATAATCGCCTTTTTCTTACCCATGACAACGAAGTCTGAGCGTGGATCGTAAGCCGCGCGCAATTCCTGGCGGATAATACGAAACATCTCGGATCCTTGACTGGCACCGATGTAATCCACCAAGACATTTGTCCCAACCTGGTCAATCTCATCTTCAAACTCTTCAGCTTTGACAAAAAGGATCAGCATCTCGGTAGAGTCAGGATCGGCAAAGTGAATGACACCCGTCGGAAGGCTGAAATCTTCCTCATTCGTGCCAATCAACGCTTCAGCCCATTTTGCGAAAGGCAAATTCCACTTTCCCTTCAGGCGCGGAAGCTTGCTGACCAATCGAAGAGTGCGGCGTTCTACTTCTTGGTCTCCGGATCTTAGGATTGCCTGAATGGGTTGACCAAAACGAAATTCGCCACCCCCAACCTCAGCATCTGCGTCGCCAGGTTCGTACTCCAGGAAATGCGCCACTTCCTTCAGAACATCTTCTGGCCTCCTGGTTCTGGTAGACTTGGTAGAGTTGGAATACTGCAGCTCTCTTGCATACCAGTCGTCCGAGTATTCCGCCTCAAGCAAGAGGTTTTCGAGGTGAACGATGGTCTCTGGAAAGACTTCGTTTGGCGCCGAGACCGTGAGCATCAGACTACGGCGACTTGTTTCGACGTAATGCTTGATCCCTTTCAACTGCTTGTACTCAGCAATTTTGTAGGAAGAACGGCTTGATGTTCCTCCAGAAATTACACTTGAGAGACCTGCACGCAATGCGGCCACCCGGTCTATCGTCGGTCGATCTATCGGCCAAACCAAGGTGAGCTCAGAAATGCCGTTTTCCAGAGGCATCAGATAGGCAAAATTTGCATCACCGGTCGTTGCGATCAGCTCCGCACGGACCTGCTGCGCTGACAGCAGGCTGAGAACCAATAAGAGAGAGGAAATGAACCGGCTTTTTAATGTCTGCATGTTACTCTGCTTTTTCGGCCAACACGACCGAAGTGGCTGATGGCTTGATGACCTTTTCGGCAAAATCAATAACGTCCTGATCTGTCGTATCGTTCAAGATGTCGACAAATACAGTCGGTGTGAGAGGGGGGAAACCATCAGAAGCCACATTCGACAGGAATGATAGAAACTCTGTGGGCCGGCGCGCGGCATTTCTGGATCCAACGACCTGCATCCGGCGCGCTTGATTGATTTCATCCCTGGTGATCGGTTCGTTCAACAAATTGGCCAGAGTTTCTGTCAGATGGTTATGCGCCGCGTCCAAGCTGAAGCCGGGCATTAGGTGCAAATCTATGGTAAGTTCCAGATCCGCATTTTTGGCAAAAAACCAGTCAGCGTCGACGCTGAAAACGCGCTCGTCCTGATAGTACAGGGCCTTGTAAAGCCTTTCGTTCAAAACATCGGTGGCGATAAAAAATGCGCCCTGCATATCGATACTGGTTGATCGATCTTCGAAGTCCACGAATTTCGCAAACTGGATTGTGTCATGCGCCAACTTGTCCGACCGAATGCGTTCAACAAACCGAACCTCAGGGTCTGGTTTGTCGTCTAACCAGCGTTTTTGAGGGGCCTCAGAAGGTTCTGTGTCCCCAAATATACGAGCAACGAGTTCTTCGGCTTTACTAGGTTCAATTTTTCCCGACACGATTAACGTCACATTGGACGGCGTATAGTGAGTTTTGTGAAACTGATAGGCCTTCTCAAGGTTCAATTGCGGAAGATCTTCAATGGTGTTGTCTGCACGGCCGCGCAAAGTGCCGTAGAGGTTTTGAAGTGCAATTCTTCTGAGCCAACGAAGCGGAGACTGCCTTTCACGAAGAAATGTTTCACGCTGTACGATACCAATTTCGCTTTCCGCAAATCCTTCTGGCAGCGATGGCGTGTCAAGGACGGCCCGAGACAGCTGCAGCAACATTTCTATGTCAGAAGGTACGCCGGAATTCGTGTACACCGTTGATACGTTATGCGTTGTCGCGTAGATATCGCGCTCTCGGGGCTTTCTGAGTATTGTGGCGTCCGCTGAAAACGCAGCCAGATGCTCAGCTAGATGAGCTGTACCGGATGGTTCCGGATCATCATACGCTCCCGATAGAACAATTCGCTGCACGTCCACACGGTCGAAGTCATCCCTCGGAACCACATAGGCTGCGTATAATCCGCCTTTCTCAGAAAGAGGGGTGACGCCTTGAGCATGAGCAGTTCCAGAAAACACCAAGAGGACAAGCGAAAAAAACAATACGACTGTGCGCATCATAATCCTTTAAATTATGTCACTTAGTCCAAAAAAACGTCCGTCATCAGGCGTTTAACGAATGCGACAGTGATTTACTAAATGCTTGTGGGATACGAGCTGCTATTTCAAGCCGCCAATTGAAAACTTGCCGAAATGTGTTCGACACGAGACTAAATACGCGCGGAACCCGTACCTCAGCTCTCTATGGAGAGATCACCCAAAAGTAATACATCGTAGAGCAGCAGCGAGTGGCAGTTATCCAGAGATCAAGAGGGAAGTGTCTGCTTTGCCCGGCGATCCAGCTCTCAGTAGGTTCTGTACAGCATCACGCGTGAACCTAGGAGCGGCAGAAGTGCACGCGCGAGATCTGGATCTGCCTCGATCAATGGTATGACCCGTTCGTCGAAAGACCCCTGATCAACATGCGACGGCAATTGCTGGCCGAAGACCCTGAACAAGCCGCGGACTTCGTTGGTCAAATCGATGCATTTCCTTTGAACAGCCGTGCGGCTTCTCAATAGTGTTCTTAACGCGTGTGCCATGCGGCTCTTGATGAAAAATTTACTGAACCACCCAGATCGCAACACCTCTGCAATCCCTCGCGCATGCGTTTTGTCGGTCTTGTTACGCATCGCTGAACGAGCCGCGTTCACTTGCCGTGCTTCCATCCAGACCACATCAAGACCAGCGGCCCGAAGCCCATGACGCAGGTGCAGGCTCATCGAAGCAGAACCAAATTCAATCCGACACTGACTGGCAGACCCATCAATCTGGTTAGCCCAAATACCCATGCTTCGTCCCGCAAGCTGATATTAGCCGAAAAGCTATTCGACAGTGCTGGCGTGACCCTGCAACTCCGCCGCAGGAGAAAACCTGCCTATACGTCAACTTTCGAATTGAGACCTATTGTACGCCGCCCCGCAATACCTAGCTAAAGTATGCGGAGGGAGAGAGCCGCAAACCACTAAGAAAACGGTCAGGCACCGCGCTGAATGACTTTGGCGCGTCTCGGGTAAGCTGTGCCTGACGCATGAGGGATGGCCAAAAAAACGCCATTACAGGAGAACACAATGGTCGAACTTGCACAGGGAACATGGGTTGTCATCGCCGACGGGGAAAAGGCGCTGTTCATGGAGAATATCACCGACGCTGATGATCCCAATCTGGTTGTCGTATCCGTAGAAGAAAGCGACGGACCAAGGACCAAGCCTTCGGACCGGGCCGGTCGTCGTTTTGACACGGCACCACATCAGAAATCGGCCGTGGAAGAGAGCAAATGGAAAACCCATGCGAAATCCCTGTTCGTGCAGGATGTCGCCAACCTGTTGAACCGTAAGGGTTTAAAAGGGGCCTATAAACGATTGGTCCTGGTAGCCAGCCCGCATGTTCTAGGGTTGCTGCGCCGGCGGTTGCACAGCGAAGTGCTGGGCAAAGTGGTTGCCGAGGTCGATAAAACTCTGACCAATCATCCGATGCATAAGGTCGAACAGGTGCTGCGACAGCGCCTTGCTCCGGCGACTTGAATTTGGCGATGGCAAACGGGCGGTTCTGGCCGCCCGTACATCTGTCAGCCTAAGTCAGAACTTTCCTGAGCGTTGACATTGCAGCCTTCGGGCTATCGACCCAAGTGATGAAATCCGACAGCGATGCGTCTGCAAAGCCTTGGCCGATGACCTGTTGCAACAGCTCGTGCAGCGTATCCCAATAGCCATCCACATTCATGACCAGAATGGGCTTTTCGTGCAGGCCCAGCTGCCGCCAGGTGAGCGCCTCGAACAACTCATCCAGCGACCCCGGGCCGCCGGGCAGGACAATAACCGCATCGGCGTTCATGATCATGACCTTCTTGCGCTCGTGCATCGTCTCGGTGACCACGAAACGGGTCAGGTCCGTCTTGCCGACTTCGCGTTGCAGAAGGTGCACGGGGATGACGCCGAACGTGTCACCACCAGCGGCTTGCGCAGCTCGCGCGACCTCGCCCATTAGCCCCACATCCCCGGCCCCGTAGACCAGCCGCCAGCCTTCTTTGGCCAAAAGGGTTCCAAAGTGTTGCGCCGCGTCGGAATAGGCCGGATTCGCGCCATTTCGTGACCCGCAATACACACAGACAGATTTCTGAGACATGGGTTGGCTTCTCCGGGCTTGTATATGGTGTTTTGACCCGTGATAGCGGGATTGATAGATTGGCTCAACCGTTAGGCAGAATGTGTTTTGCTCAAAGCACTTGCGCTGCGGAGCGAAAGGAAAAGAATGAACTCCAAGTCGGGAAGCGAAAGCTCCGGTACTTTCATCTGGGGGGTGATTGCCGGCATCGTTGCATTAGTCGGGGCGGGCGGGTTGTACCTGTCCGGCGTCTTCGGGACGGGTCCTCAGGAAGCTTCACCGCAGCAAGACACCTCTGTCCAAACCACGGAAGAGGCCAGTTCGGTTTCCACTCCTTCCGAGGATCAGAGCACGGCAATTGAGGAACCGGAAACCGCTGATCCGTCTGATTCCGAGACTGCACCGGCGACGGAAACGGCTGAGGCCGACCCGGGTGTCGCGCCGCCGACTCTGGACCAGATCTTTGTTGAGCCGGACGGCAATACCGTTCTTTCTGGCAATGCAGAGCCAGGCACGGATGTTCGTGTCCTGCTGGATGGTGAGCAAGTGCACAGCTTTACCGTCGACAACACCGGTCAGTTTGCCGAGTTCCTTTCGATTCCATTTTCAGACGATGCGCGCGGGCTTACGTTGGAAACTGCGGGCCAGGATCAACCCGTTCGTTCGGACGACTATTTGATTGCAGCCTTGCCTGAACCTGAACCTGAACCTGAACCGACGACCGAGCAGGTCGCCGCTGCCGAAACGGGTGACGCTGCGCCCTCCGGCGACGAAACAGCAGGAGCGCAAGACACACCCTCGTCAGAGCCAACAGATGAAGCGACGACCGGGGATGTCGAAACGGCGGATGCGCCCGCAGAACCGTCTGCGGATCAACCCCAGGAGACGGCACAAGAAACCGCTGAAGAAGGCAATGAAAATCAACAAGTTGCCATTCTGCGTTCCGGCGAGGACGGGGTTGAGTTGGTTCAGTCTCCAACCGCCGAAACCGACGCCTCAGACGAGGTGGCTTTGGACACGATTGGCTATTCCGACGTTGGCGACGTAGAGCTTACCGGCCGGGTCCCGGACGGGTCTGCGGTACGGCTGTATCTGGATAACCAGCTTGTCGATGATCTGTCGCCGGTTGATGATGGTAAATGGCGCAGCGAACTCGAGGGAATTGATCCCGGTATATATACATTGCGCGTCGATGAAATCGCCTCGGATGGTACAGTGGTCAGCCGCCTGGAAACCCCGTTCAAGCGCGAACCGCTAGAGGTGCTGCGCGCGGCAGAGGCCAGGGATGAGCCCGAGGGCGAACCAGATACGCCCCCCATCCGCGCGGTCACCGTGCAGGAAGGCGACACGCTTTGGGCCATTTCGCGCGACCGGTTCGGTGATGGTATCCTGTACGTGAAACTGTTCGAGGCCAACCGCGGCGCGATCCGCGATCCTGACCTGATTTATCCCGGTCAGATATTCACCATCCCGGAATAAACTATTGCCGCTGGCCCTTGGTGGGCCGGCGGTCTATCTCTGACCGCAAATCAGGTACGTGATGAGACGAGCAGCGCCAATGACATCAGCCGATACGCCCACGTCCGACGAACGCAGCTCTGGATGGCGCACGATCCGGAAAGTTGCGCCCTATATGTGGCCCGAGGACGAGCCTTGGGTAAAACGACGCGTCGTGCTGGCCATGGGCATGCTTGTTTTGGCCAAGCTGATCGCGGTCTATACTCCGATCCTTTACAAGGGCGCAGTTGATAGTTTGGCGGGTGAGGGCGTACCGCCGCTTGCGTTGGGTGCTATTGGTCTGACGGTGGCTTATGGCGTCGCGCGGATGATGACCGTCGGCTTCCAGCAGCTTCGCGATGCTGCCTTTGCTCCGGTGGGGCAACGGGCCTTGCGCGCGCTGGCGTTGGAGACGTTCCAGCATATCCACCAACTATCCATGCGTTACCACGTGACGCGTCGCACCGGAGGGCTTAGCCGGATTATCGAGCGTGGTGTGAAAGGCGTGGAATTCCTGTTGCGCTTTTTGCTGTTTTCGATTGGTCCGCTGATCCTGGAACTGCTGTTGGTCGCGATCATCCTGATGTGGCTGTTCGACGTCTGGTATCTGGTTGTCGTTGCTGTCACCATCGCGCTGTACATCTGGTTCACCTTTGCGGTGACGGAATGGCGCGTGAAGTTGCGCCGCGAAATGAACGATCAGGATACTGAGGCCAATCAACGTGCCATCGACAGCCTGCTGAACTTTGAAACCGTCAAGTATTTCAATGCTGAATCGCGCGAGGCGGCACGGTACGACGTGTCGATGAAAGCCTATGCCGGGGCAGCGCTTAAGACGGCGTATTCGTTGGCCTTCCTGAATTTTGGTCAGTCCCTTCTGATCACCTGCGGACTGATCGGCGTGATGGTTCTGGCGGCCATGGGGGTGCAACAGGGAACGCTGACCGTCGGCGATTTCGTCATGGTCAACGCCTATATGATCCAGATCACCGTGCCGCTGAACTTTCTGGGCACTGTCTACCGGGAAATCCGTCAATCGCTGGTGGACATGGGGCAAATGTTCGACTTGCTGGAACAACCGACCGAGGTGCAGGACAAGCCCGGCGCGCCAGATCTGGTGGTCAGTGGTGGTGAGGTGACATTGGACAATGTGCGCTTTGGTTATGATGCGGACCGCGAGATCCTCAAAGGTGTGTCGCTGACGGTACCTGCTGGCCAGACTGTTGCAATTGTCGGTGCCACAGGTTCGGGTAAGTCAACGATAGGCCGCTTGCTGTTCCGGTTCTACGATGTCACCGGGGGCGCGTTGAAGATCGACGGGCAGGACGTGCGCGACGTGACCCTGAACAGCCTGCACGCGGCCATCGGCGTCGTGCCGCAGGACACAGTGCTGTTTAATGATACCATCCGCTACAACATCGCTTATGGCCGGGACGGGGCCACTCAGGAAGATGTCGAAGCTGCTGCCAAAGCTGCGCAGATCCACGACTTTATCGTGACCTTGCCAGAAGGCTATGACACCAAGGTTGGAGAGCGGGGCCTGAAGCTGTCGGGTGGCGAGAAACAACGGGTGGGCATTGCGCGCACCCTTCTGAAGAACCCGCCGATCCTGCTGTTGGATGAGGCGACCTCGGCGCTGGACACAGATACCGAACAGGACATCAAGGACGCATTGGCGCGGGCTGGTGAGGGACGGACCGTGCTGACGATCGCGCACCGCCTGAGCACCATTGCCGAAGCGGACCGTATTGTCGTGCTGGAGCGCGGTGAAATCCTTGAACAAGGCACCCATGACCAGCTTTTGCAGCGCGAGGGCCGTTACGCGCAGCTCTGGAGTCGTCAGCAAGCGGACGCGGCCTGATCCGGCCACAGGGGTATTTCAGGAGACCAGGCAGAACAGCGCAGCAAAAATGCGTTCATTCCTCCAAGTTTAATTTGACGTTCATTTTCCTTGGTGACAAATCACCTAAAGTCACGGTGCCAGGTTCTTTGGCCGGACCTTAACTAAAGGAATATCTAATGAAAATGCGTGCAGCAGCAGCCTTGGCCGCAACTGTTCTTACGGCGACTTCGGCATTTGCCGAGGATCTTGAATTTCTGGTTGTGAATGAATCCAGCGCGGATCTGGTCGAGTTCAATGTCTCGCCTGGGTCTTCCGGCAGCTGGGAGGGAAACCTGCTGAGCGGTGGCTATGTCGCGCCCGATTATGAAATCGATGTTGTCATCGCGGATGGCCTGACCACATGTGTCTACGATATTCGGGGGGCGTTCGACGATGGGTCGTCGGCTGAAGACTTCGGTCTAAACCTGTGTGATTTGGGTGAATATGTATTCACCGACTAAGTCTTAGAGACTAAGTCCTGGCGAAGAAAAATGGCGAACCTTGCGGTTCGCCATTTGCATTACTCGGCCGCCTTTAGGGGTGACGTTGGCGGGTGATCGGGACGCTCATCCTTGTCTGCATCCGGTGCGGGCGCGGTCGGCGTCTCATCCCCCCAGACAACCTCGGTGGCCTGTACCTGACGGGCAGCATGACCAACCGCCATATCCTGAGCGATTTGGCTGGAACGACCTGCAGTGGCCCGTGCCAGCGCCTTGGCCAGCCATACCGCATAGGTGGTGACCCACACCCGCAGCGCCAGGAACGATGGCGTCACGATCAGGGTCAGCACCGTTGCAATACCCAGCCCGAACACAACCGCCGTAGCCAGCTGTTTCCACCACAGCGCAGTTGGGCTGTCGATGGAGTAGCCGCCATTGATGAAGTCCAGCGACAATCCGAACATCATCGGCGTCAAACCGGCCATCGTGGTCAGGGTGGTCAGCAGAACCGGGCGGATACGCGCCTCTGCCGTGCGGATGATCGCTTCGATCCGGGGCATATACCGGCTGTATTCCTGATATGTATCGATCAGAACAATGTTGTTGTTCACCACAATCCCTGCCAAGGCCACAATCCCTGTACCGGTCATGATGATCGAGAACGGTTGCTGCATGACCATCATCCCGATCAGAACACCGGTGGTCGAAAGCACAACGGCCAGCAGAACAAGCACCGAGTTGTAGAACGAGTTGAACTGCGCCAGCAGGATCACAAACATCAGGCCTAATGCAGCCAAGAAAGCGCTGGACAGGAAAGCCTGGCTTTCTGCCTGATCTTCCTGATCGCCGGTCCATTCCCAACTGACGGTGCTGCCGAAGGGATTAGTTTCAAGCCACTCGGTCAGCACTGCAATGCGTTCGTTGGCATTGATCAGGCTAATCCGGGCGTTTCCAGATTCCAGATCGGCGCGCACTGCATCGACATCCTCTGCACCAGTCAACTTGACAAGCTCGAAATTGCTGCCGGTCGGTCCAGTGAAGATCGCACCTGTGGGTTCTGTACCTTCCACGACGCCGCGCACAACGGCCAGCCGCTGTTCCGCGCCGTCTGCGTTATCTATCACAACTTTGCTCAGGCCCGGCTCAACGTCGGCCTTCACATCGTAATAGCGCTGCTGGTTGATCCGGTTAATTTCGGCCAGTTTAGCCACCGGCTTGCGCGTGACAAAGTTCGACAAAGGCACCAGCCCATCTGGTGTACGCACTTTGAGCGTATCCAGTGTCGACAAAACCCGATCTTCGTCGGGAAGGCGAACGCGGATTTCGATTTCCTCGTCCACGCTGTCGGGGCGCATTTCGCCCAGCAGCAGCCCGCGCGTGACCAGTTGCACCATCGCGCCGACGGTTGCCACATCCGCGCCGAAACGACCCGCTTTGGCAACATCCACGTCGATCTGCCAGTCGATGCCGGGCAACGGCAGGGTGTCTTCGATCTTGATCAGGCCGGGTGTTTCATCGAACATCTTACGGGCCGCAACAGTGGCTGAGTTCAGTTCTTCCCAGCCGTCCGCCTTGATGCGCAGATGAACGGGCTTGGCCGAGGCAGGGCCTTGTTCCAGCGGTAGGATTTCGACGATGAAGCCCGGAATCTTCGCAAGTTCGGCGTTCAACTGATCGAGCACGAAGTCACCGTCATATTCCGGGGCAACCGTTTCACGGGCGATCAACCCGCCGAAGATCGGTTCGGACACGTTGGGCCGGTCTTCCCACGGGATGATTTCGAACTGGACGCGACCGACAGTGTCTGCTGGTGCTTGCGCACCTCCATTGTTCTGGTTCAGCCCGCCTTCTCCGGCAAAGGAAAACACGTTCACGACTGCGGGATGTGCGCTGATAATTTCTTCGGCCGCCAGTACCATCTGGTCCTTTTCGACCAGTGATATGTTGCCACGTGCACGAACATAGGCCGTGGCTTGCTCGGGTTCGCTTTCGACGAAGAACTCTACGCCCCGGTTATTGTTCCCAAATGCGGTCATGACTGACATCACAGCGAAGCCAATGACGACAATCGAAACAATCGGCATGATCGGGTTGCCGACGAGGAACTTGATGACATAGCCAAAGGGTGTGTGTTCGCGCGCCGTATGCACATGCTGATCGGGCGCGCGTTCGATTTTCGCGGCACTCAACGTAACAGAACCAGCAAATGCTCCGAAAATAAACAGGAAGGCACCAAGCAGAACTGCTCCGAATGCACCTTCGGGCAACAGATATGTCGGATTCAGCAGTTGCATCGCACCAAGGAAGATCAGGTACAGCGATGGCGGCACCATAACCGCACGAACCCACCACCGGGTGCGCGCGCGCAGCCAGTCGGATGTGCGGTCAAAAACCCGGCTCAGACGTCCCGAAACACCGCCCATGACAGGCAGATAGATCAGTGCAACGATCAACGAGGCGGACAGAACGAAGATCAACGTGACGGGCAGCATGCCCATGAACTCACCCGGGACACCCGGCCAGAACAGCATGGGCAGGAAGGCACATAGGGTTGTGGCCGTGGATGACACGATAGGCCAGAACATACGCTGAGCGGCCTCGACATAGGCGTGCATCGGGCCGACGCCCTCTTTAATGCGCCGGTCAGCGTATTCCACAACAACAATGGCCCCGTCGACGAGCATACCCACCGCAAGGATCAGACCGAACATCACGATGTTCGAGATGCTGATGCCCATGACTGCCAGGAACGCAAAACACAGCAGGAATGAGGTCGGGATCGCAAAACCCACCAGCAATGCTGCGCGTGTGCCCAAAGAGGCCAGAACAACGATCATCACCAGTGCGATGGCCGTCAGAACCGAGCCTTCGAGCTGGCTGACCATCGAGCCGACGATGCGGCTTTGGTCGTTCGAGGTGCCCAGCTGGATTGCGGCCTGCATCTCGGGCGGCCATTTGGCCTGCGCAGCGGCAATGGTTTGTTTCACACCCTCGACTGTGTCGATCAGGTTGTAGCCCTTGCGCTTGACCACCTGCAGCGCGACGGTTTGCTCGCCGTTGAAACGGGCGGTGCCTTCACGGTCTTCAAAGGTATAGTTGATCTGCGCCAATTCCCCCAGGGTGACGACCCGGTCGCCGTTCACTTTGACCGGCAGGCCATAAACATCCTGCGCGGTTTTGAAGGAAGAGGGGATCTTGACCGAGAATGTGCCCTGTGCGGTTTCAACCTCACCGGCAGCAATCAACTGATTGTTGTTGCGCACCACATCGATGAGCTCGGCGGCGGTGACGTTGTACGCCTCAAGCCGAAGGGGATCGATGATGACCTCAAGCAATTCGTCGCGGTTGCCCGCGATCCCGGCTTCGAGCACCGAATCCATCGCCTCAAGGTCGTCCTGTAAAGCCTTGGCGACCCGCGCTATAGTGCGCTCGGGGACTGCGCCGGTCAGGTTGACGATGACGATGGGGAACTCTGAGAAATTGATCTCGGTCAGCGAGTATTGCTCGGCTCCGTCGGGGAAATCGGCTTGCGCGCTGTTCATCGCGTCGCGCACATCAGCCATGATCGCGGTCTTGTCCCAGCCGAAATCGAACTCCAGCGCGACGCCCGCATACCCTTCGGCGGCGGTCGAGGTCATCTCTTTCAGCCCATCAAGGTCCGCAAGTTCGGTCTCCATTGGTTTGACCAACAGGTTTTCCGAATCCTCGGCTGAGATGCCCGGAAACTGAACCGAGACAAACAGGGCAGGGATTTCAATGTCGGGCTCGCCTTCTTTCGGCAGGCTGACATAGGCAAAGCCGCCAATCACCAATGAGATGGCGATGAAGGCCAGAACCATTCTGGCCCGGCCGGCGGCCCAACTGACGATTCCGGTCATTTCGAAGCTTCCCGATATGTGGGTTCAACTGTGACGCCGCGGGTCACGAACTCTTGCCCGATGACGATGATGTCCACAGTCTCCGGCAGGCCACCGACCCAAACGCCTTCTGCGGTATCACGCAGAAGAACGACCGGCTGGAAATCGACCACGTTGCTATGGCCAATCGTGCGGACACCGAGTTGACCGTTATTGCTCAGGGTCAGAGCCGATTGCGGCAGGAAATGCGCCTTGGCCCCGGCGGCCGAAATGCGGATGTCGGCGGTTTGGCCGTCCCGAATTGCCAGTTCCGGGTTCGGAACAGTGATTTCGACTTCGAACGTGCGGGTTGTTTCATCGGCCGAGCGGCTCAGGAATGTCACACGACCAGAAACCTTCAGGCCAGTGACCAACTGCGCGGTGGCTTCGGAACCGACAATGATGCGGTTAACCTCGGTTTCCGGCACAAATCCGACCAGCTTGATCGGATCCAGTTGGATAACGGTCGCGCATAGCGCACCGGGCTGCATCAGGCTGCCCAATTCGGCGGTATCGCTTTCCAACAACCCTTTGAAGGGTGCTGTGATCGTCTGGCGATCGATTTCGCGTTCCGCGGCTTTGACCTCGGCGGTTGCGGCTTCGATTCCAGCGCGGGTGGCCTCAAGACCGGCTTCGGCGGTTTTGATACCGGCCTCGGCGGTTCTCATCGCCGCCTCGCTTGAGATTCTGCGTGTTTCAGATCCAAACCCAGAGTCAGACAGTTTATTCGCAGCCGTCAGGTTGATCTCGGCTTCGGCGACACGCGCATGTGCTTCTTCCAGGCGGGCTTCGGCTTCTGGAATGCGGCTTTGGGCTTCTAACTTGGCAGCTTTCGCCTCGGCCAAACTGGCGGGGCGGGTGCCAGGGTCAAGCTCGCACAGAAGATCGCCGGCTTCGACGAACGTGCCTTTGCGCTTGGGCTCTGAGATGACGGTCGATGTGGTTTCGGCCAGAACTTCGACCTGACGATTGGCCTTGGTCTGGCCCCGCAAAAACACGGCGCTGTCAAGTTCACGTGCAGTTGACCTAACGGCAACGACGCCAATCGTTGCCTGATCCACGTCCGCGACTTCGCCAGATTCGCTGGCAGCCTCAGGGCTGGCCTCGGCTTCCGCGCGCCCGGCGAAAGAGAACAGGCTGTCCCGTTCGAAAACCAAAAAAAACAAAACAACAATAACCAAAGCGGCGTTTACTAATGAAATCAATCGCATGCAGGACTACTCCCAGAATTCTGCGCCACATATTTTTTGCGGTCATGCTAGAAAGTGGGGACGATTATGTATCGTTTCCACACTAAACTGAATAGTTCGGTTTATTTTTTTCCACAAGAGGGCAGGCCACCGGCGGGATTGTAAAAAATCGGGCTCTTGGCTTGGCGATTGCGCCGGGGTATGACATGGCGCCATACACCAAGGATGCAGCCCCGGAGGGCAGGGATGAGCGACGTCGACAGTTTTATTGATGAGGTGACCGAAGAGGTGCGCCGGGACCGCCTGTTCTTGCTATTGCGCAGATGGGGTTGGGTCGGTGTGCTTGTGGTTGTCCTGATCGTGGGCGGTGCTGCGTTCAATGAAGTCCGAAAGTCGCGCGCAACCAGTCAGGCGCAGGATTTAGGTGATTCAATCCTGGCAGCGCTGGCACAGAATCAGTCGGAAGACCGTGCAGCCAGTCTTGCCGCTGTCGAAACGCAATCGCCGGGTGGGGATGCGGTTCTTAACATGCTGTTGTCGGCTTCTCAGATTGAGGCCGGATCGGAGCAGGATGCGGTTGCCAGCCTGAATGCCATTACGTCCCAAGGGGATCTGCCGGAAATCTACCGCGCGATCGCGGCTTTTAAGGCGCTGCTGCTGCAGAGCGACACTCTGCCCGCAGCCGATCGTCGTCTTCAGTTCGAAGCGCTGGCCGCACCGGGCGCTCCGCTGCGGTTGCTTGCCGAAGAACAGTTGGCCCTGATTGATGTGTCCGAGGGCAATGTTGACGCGGCCATCACGCGGCTTCAGGCTTTGCGTCAGGACGCAGAGGTTGGCGTGGATCTGCAACAGCGTGCGGCTCAGTTGATTGTAGCACTGGGTGGCGAACCAGAGCCGCTGATCGCCCAACAGGGCTGATCCGGTGGCGGCAGGAAAACTTACAGGCGAGTTCGGAATATCATGGTAGCAAGTCTATTCTCCCGTATTGGATTGCCGATGGCAGCCCTTTCATTGACCTTGGTCGCCGCCTGTCGGGAACCCGAGGTTATCTTGCCTGGACCGCGAGAAGATATCCGACCTGCTGCCGATACCGAAACGGTGGAAACCCGCGGCTCAAAGCCGATCAGCCTTCCGGCGCAAAGAGCCAACGCGAGTTGGCCGCAAAGCCCGGGTACAGCTGCGTTCCGGACGACCAATGCACAGTTGCGGGCAACGCCGCAGCGCATTTGGTCCGCTTCAATCGGTCAGGGTGACTCGCGCAAGCAGCGGATCACGGCTGATCCCGTTGTTGCGGGCGGGTTGATCTACACGCTTGATGCCGGCGCAACGGTGTCTGCCGTGTCGCCGCAAGGGCAGGTCGTTTGGAACACCGATCTTATTCCGCCAAGTGATGGCGACTCGGATGCCACGGGTGGTGGCATGGCCTATGACAACGGTGTGCTTTATGTGTCTTCCGGTTATGGCCGCCTGACAGCGCTGGATGCCAAAACCGGTGCAGTTCGTTGGCAAAAAAGGTTGAACGCGACCGGCAGCGGCGCGCCTTTGGTCAGCAACGGTCTGCTGTATCTGGTGGCTGGTGACGAAACTGGCTGGGCGGTCAACACCAAGGACGGCCGCATTGCCTGGCAAATTCAGGGCACCCCAAGCGTTGGAAACGTTCTGGGTGCGCCGGCGCCAGTCATTGCATCCGATTTTTCCGTGTTCGCCTTTGGCTCGGGTGATGTCGCAGCGACGTTCCGTCGGGGGGGTATTCGCCGCTGGAACGCATCAGTAGCCGGGGGACGTCGCGGACGTGCGGCGGCGCAGATCGTCGATGTAACCGGTGGGCCAATGGTGGTGGGCGATAAGATCTATATCGGCAACCATTCCGGGCGCACGGTCGCGTTTGACGCCAATTCCGGCGAACGGATGTGGACCGCAGACGAAGGGGCCGTCGATACGGTCTGGGCCGCTGGCAACAGTATTTTCCTGATCAGTGATCGCAGCCAACTGGTCCGACTAGACGCCGCGACCGGAGCGATTGTTTGGGCGCAGGACCTGCCGGGTTTTGTCAAGGATAAGCCGGGACGCCGGGGGGCGGTCTACGCGCATTATGGTCCGATCATGGCGGGTGGGCGCATCGTCATCGCCTCGAACGATGGCTATGTTCGGTTCTTCAGCCCTGTTGACGGAGCACTGGTGAACCGTGTCGAAGTGCCAGGTGGCGCGACCACGGCACCGGTTGTGGCGGGCCAAACACTGTACGTCGTGTCGGCCAAAGGTGATTTGCACGCTTTCCGTTGACCACAAGATGCGCTAAAGGGCGCGTCTGAGTCTTGAAAGTTGAGTATCATGTCGCTGACCCTCGCCATCGTGGGGCGCCCGAATGTGGGCAAATCCACCCTGTTCAATCGCCTTGTGGGCAAACGTCTGGCTTTGGTCGACGACCAGCCCGGCGTGACGCGCGACCTGCGCGAAGGCCAAGGGCGTCTGGGGGATCTGCGCTTTACCGTGATCGACACCGCGGGGCTTGAGGATGCGACCGACGACAGCCTTGAGGGCCGCATGCGCCGCCTGACCGAGCGTGCGGTGGACATGGCAGATGTCTGTCTGTTCATGATTGACGCGCGCGTCGGGGTCACGCCGACCGACGAATTGTTTGCCGAGATTCTGCGCAAACGGTCCAAACACGTGATCCTTGCGGCCAACAAAGCCGAAGGAAACGCAGCGGATGCGGGGGTGCTTGAAGCCTATAACCTTGGTCTGGGTGAGCCGGTGCGCCTATCGGGCGAGCATGGCGAGGGAATGACCGATCTTTATTCTCAGCTTATGCCATTGGCCGATGCCGCCGAGGAAAAGGCGGTCGAGGATGCACCGGAAACCGATATCGAACTGGATGAGGACGGCGAGGGCGAAACGCCCCTGATCAGCGCTGAAAAGCCGTTGCAGGTGGCAGTTGTTGGCCGCCCGAATGCCGGTAAATCCACATTGATCAACAAGATCATTGGCGAAGACCGCCTGCTGACCGGGCCAGAGGCTGGTATTACGCGCGATGCCATCAGTCTGCGGATCGATTGGGCCGACCCGGACGGAGACAGCACACCGATGCGTATCTTTGATACCGCCGGTATGCGCAAAAAAGCCAAGGTGCAGGAAAAGCTTGAAAAGCTTTCAGTCTCGGACGGCTTGCGCGCCGTAAAATTCGCCGAAGTGGTGGTGGTTCTGCTGGACGCTGCCATTCCCTTCGAACAGCAGGACCTGCGTATTGCCGATCTGGCCGAGCGCGAGGGTCGTGCCGTTGTTGTCGCCATCAACAAATGGGACATCGAAGAAGACAAACAGGAAAAGCTGCGGGATCTGAAAGAGTCGTTCGAGCGTTTGCTACCGCAACTGCGTGGCGCACCGCTGGTGACGGTCTCTGCAAAGACGGGTCGGGGGCTAGAGCGCCTGCGCGCCGCCATTCTGCGAGCCCATGACATCTGGAACCGCCGTGTGCCGACGGCTGCGCTGAACCGTTGGCTGACGGCCATGTTGGAACAACACCCGCCGCCAGCCCCGCAAGGTCGCCGGATCAAGCTGCGTTACATGACCCAAGCCAAAACCCGCCCACCGGGCTTTGTTGTCATGTGCTCGCATCCTGACAAAATGCCAGCCAGTTACACCCGGTATCTAGTCAACGGTCTGCGCGAATCTTTTGACATGCCCGGTACTCCGATCCGCCTGACTTTGCGCGGACAGGGGGACAAGAACCCGTACAAGGGACGCCGTAAGAAGAACGCGGGTGCCTTGGCCAAACATCTCAAGGGTCGCGCGTAACTGCGCCAATTTTCAGCATTTTCGGCTGAGGGGCGTGACAGCCCCATTTCCCCACGCTAGCATTCACTGGCGTGCATCTGTTTTGTGTGCGCATAATTTCACGCGGAGCTTCCGCACCAGTTTTTGACAACCATTGGACCTGACCAACGTGAGGAGCGGCTGGATGGATCTGAGGGAATACACTCGGCAATACGCGGTTCAGGACAACAGATTGGCCGCGCTGAGCTATTTTGGAACTTTTGCGGTGTATTTCACATCGCTGGCATTGGCGATCATCTATGTGGATCGCTGGTTTGTCATGATCCCGGCCGGAATCGTTTTTGCCTTTTCGGCGGTGCGCCTCTACGTGCTTCAGCACGATTGCGGGCATCATTCGCTGTTTGAGACGCGGGCGCAGAACGAATGGGCCGGGCACGGGCTCTCGCCATTCACTTTCGCTCCGTTCGAAGTGATGAAGCAAAACCATAACCTTCACCACGCCGGTATCGGCAATCTCGAGCACCGCGAGACGGGTGAAATCCACACGATGACTGTGCGGGAATGGAACAAGGCGGATTGGAAAGGACGCTTGTTTTACAGGCTCTACCGAAATCCCTTCATCCTGGTTCCGGCTGGGGCGCTGTTTACGTATTTCATCCGCTACCGGTGGCCCAAGAACACGGTTCGGTTTGGCGTGAAGGGCGTATTGCTACACAACTTGTCGATCATCGTCTTTCTTGGCCTTCTGTATTTGATCGCCGGCACCACGGGTATTCTGGTGTGGTTGGTATTCTCTCTGTTGGGCGGGATGCTGGGTGTTTTTCTAGTCTATCTGCAGCACAATTTCGAGGACACGTATTGGGATCGCCGTCCGGATCTGGATCCGCAACTGGCCGCGCTACAGGGATCATCGGCGCTGGATTTCGGGTGGTGGTTCGACAATGCGGTTGCCTGCATCACGCTGCACGATATCCACCATTTCAATGCGCGCATTCCGTCTTATCGGCTGCGTGCATGCCACTATAACCTACCGCCCGAATTCACGCCCCGCCGGATCAAATTCCCCGAGGCTGTTGCCGCTTTAAACCTGAAACTGTGGGACGAAGACGCCAAACGGCTTGTTCCGTTTCCCGGAAAGGATCAATCCGGTAACCTCGCACACAGTAGCTGACACAAATGACCTGCATCCCTGGGCACTGGCTTGTGAGAACGTGTATCTGGTATACATAAGATAATGCAGGGAAAATCGGAAAGGACAAAGAATGACCGCAGTGACCGCAATAAAAGGCGTTGGAGAAGGGCTAGGAAAGTCACTTACCGCCAACGGTTTCAAAACCGCTGAAGCCGTTGCCAAGGCAACCCCCGCTACACTGGTCAAAGTTCCTCGTATCGGCAAAGCCCGCGCGGCCGTTTTGATTGCCGCCGCGAAAGAGGCGATTGCGGCGAAACCAGCAGCCGCAAAACCCGCCGCGACTAAGCCAGCCGCCAAACGCCCTGCTGCGAAAACAAGTACGCGCCGCGCGCCTGCCAAAAAGCCCGCAGCGCGCCGAACAGCGCCCCGCAAGACCATCGCCGCCGCCGCTGCCGACAAGCGGGCGGAAGAGGCTGCGCGCAAAGCGGCTGAGGAAAAGGCCGCAGCCGAACTGGCAGAAGCCAAGGCAAAAAAGAAGGCTAAGGCCAAAGCCAAGGCTGAAAAGGCCGCTAAAAAGCTTGAGGAAATGGAAGCCGTCTTTTCAAAAGCCAAGGACAAGGTGAAGGCCAAGGCGAAGAAAGATAAGAAGAAAGACAAAAAGAAAAAGGCCGACAAGACGGACAAGAAGAAAGATAAGAAAAAAGATAAAAAGAAGGATAAGAAAAAGGCGAAGAAGTAAGCCTTCTCCGCCCTTAAGCCTCTTGAACCGGCGCCCTGTTGGCCGCCGGTTTTCTTATGCCAGCGTGCCGTCCAGTTGCAGCGTCAGCTTACCACTCAGATAGGGGGCCAGAACCTCGGGCAGGGTGACGGTGCCGTCTGCGTTCTGGCCGTTTTCCAGCACGGCGATCAGGCAGCGCCCAACAGCCAGACCGGATCCGTTCAGCGTGTGAACGTATTCCGGTTTGCCCCCTGCCTCGGGACGGAAGCGCGCGTTCATCCGGCGCGCCTGAAAATCACCACAAGTCGAGACTGAACTGATCTCACGGTACGTATCCTGACCCGGCAGCCATGCTTCGATGTCAAAGGTACGGCGCGCGCCAAAGCCCATGTCGCCTGTGCACAGGATCACGGTGCGATAGGGGATGCCCAGCTTTTCCAGAATACCTTCGGCACAGCGCAGCATGCGTTTTTGCTCATCATCCGACTTGTCGGGATGGGTGACCGAGACCATTTCGACCTTTTCGAACTGGTGCTGGCGCAACATGCCGCGTGTGTCCCTGCCGGCCGATCCGGCCTCGGACCGGAAGCACAGGGAATGCGCGGTGTAGCGGCGGGGCAAATAGTTTTCTTCGATCATCGTGTCGTTGACGATATTGGTCAGCGACACCTCGGACGTCGGGATCAGCCACCAGCCTTCACGGGTCTGATAGCTGTCTTCGCCAAACTTCGGCAATTGGCCTGTGCCCTGCATCATCTCGGACAAAACCAGAACCGGGCCGTTCACCTCGGTCAGTTCGTTTTCATTGATGTGCGTGTCCAGCATGAACTGCGCCAGCGCACGGTGAATGCGGGCAACTCCGCCGGACAACAGGACAAAGCGCGAGCCGGACAGCTTTGCCGCCGTTTCAAAATCCATGCCGTTCTGTACGGCCTCGATTTCAAAATGCTCTTTCGGTGCAAAACCCAACTCACGCGGAGTGCCCCAGCGGCTGACCTCGACATTGTCGTTCTCGTCCGCACCTTCTGGCGCGTCCTCGGCGGGCAGGTTCGGGATGCGGATCAGCTGATCAGTCAGCAGCGCATCCAGATCCTTGGCCTCGGTCTGCATCCGGGCAATTTCGGCCTTTTTCTCGGCGACCAGCGCGCGCAGGCGTTGAAATTCAGCCTCGTCGCCGCGTGCCTTGGCGGCACCGACTTCCTTGCTGGCCTTGTTCTGTTCGGCTTGTGCCGTTTCTGCGGACTGAATCTTGGCCCGGCGGCTTTCGTCCAGTCTCAGTAAATCTGACGACACCGGCGCGTCCCCACGGCGCGCAAGTGCGGCGTCGAAGGCGGCGGGGTTTTCGCGAATGGCGCGGATGTCGTGCATGGTTCAGATCCTTAAATGCGTGAATCACTGAAACCGCTTATGCACCATCTGAAAGGCGGGGTGTAGCGCCGGTTACGACTTATCGGCATCCTCGTGTGTTTCATGCGCCAGATGGCCATCCCAATGTTCGGTTGGGATCTTGGGATCAGGCGGATCAGCCATGTAAGAGGGCGTCATGATCTGCACACCATTTTCATTGAACACGGCCACGATGTTGCGATGCAGGTCCGACCGGATTTTCGGAATGATGCTGCCACGGGTCGTATAGCCGTTGATCTGATAGTTGATCGCGTAATCCGCCAATGCGGTCCACAAAACAAAGGGTTCAGGCTTGGCCTTGATGCCTTTGGTTCTGTTGGCCGCCTCAATCAGCATCGCCTCGACCTTCTCGGGCGGCTCTTCATAGCCGATGCCAACCGTGGTGTGCAGCAGCAGACCGCTGCCGTCCGTTTTCTTCGAGAAGTTCACCACATCCGAATTCATCAGTTGCGCGTTTGGGATCGAGATCAGTTCGTTCTTGATAGATTTCAGATGCGTCTCCATCAGTTTGATCTGAACCACATCGCCGATGTGGTCGCCGATCTGAATGCGGTCCCCGATCGAGGTCGAGCGACGATAGATCACGAACAGGCCGGCCAGCATGTTTGAGACGACAGAATTTGCACCCAGCGACAGCATGGCGCCTACCAGGATCGTCAATCCCTGGAACGCCGCCGAGTCGGACCCGGGGATGTAGGGAACGGCAAAGACCAGGGCGATCATGATCACCACAACCCGAGCGATGTTGAAGGTTGGGCTGACCCAGTGTTTTTCGAAATCGCCCATATCGAAGGAACCCGCTTCGACCGCGTCAAAGAACACCCGCATCCCCTTGATGATGTACATCGCCACCCAGGTGATCAGGCCCAGCATGATCATATTGGGGATGTAGCTGATAACGCCTTTGAAGATCAGCAGAACTGGCTCTGTCAGATAGGTCAGCAACAGCTGCGCGAAATAGCGGGTTTCAGCGAAGGCCAGCAGAACAAATGAGAGGTAGTAGTAAAAACCCAGGAAGAAGATGATAAGCAGAACAAAGTTCAGCCCATATCGTACCAGCGCGGCAATCGCCTCGGCCTGAACGCTTTTGGCTGTGGCCGTTTCAACGTCCCTGAGGTGACGCGAGACAAATTTCAATGTCTTCCGTCGAATCCGACGATGCACCCACAGGATTGCCACCACAAATGCAACAAACCCTACAGTCCATGCCACCGCCTCAATTGCACCGGACACGCGCGCCCGATCGGTGCGGTTGGCGCGATAGTCTTCGATGGATTCTTTGATCGCGTTCCCGTGTAAAACGCTTAGAACGCTCAGCTCCATCTGATCCAACTCGGCGTCAGCTTCGGTGACGATCGAGACTCTGTCGCCATCGACCAGAGTCCAGATACCGAACTCGGTCTCTTCGTATGTCACCTCAACCGTTGGTGCATCCGAGGCTTCGGCGATTTCGATGATCTTGTCCTGAACATCTTCCGCCCGCTCTGGCGCGGGTAGGGCACTGGAGCCCCGGACCTGGAACAAGACGTCCCCGTCCACGATGACCGGAGCCACGAAAGTGTCCGAATCCGCCCCGTCAGAAGCTGGGGACTCTGCCGGTGTTTCCTGTGCTAGTACGACATCGGAAAACCACAGGCTGGACGCTAGGGCTGTCAGAAAATAAACCAGCAAAAGGAAGGGCTTGAAATGCCTTGCCATATGTCCCCCTTAACCCGAACTATACCCGGTTTCAACAAGGTGCCTAGGACATATCTGCAACGACTGGCTTGTTCTTTTTGCACTGTGGCCGGGTCAGGGCGGTGTAGAGCGTTGCCATCGCTTGCAAAGGCGCAATTCAGAGCATAGGTTCTCGCCAAATTTGCGGAGCTTCTCCGCAGCATCAAAACAAAGGAATATCCCATGGAAGGTGGCGCAATCGCCCAGTTTCTCCCGCTGATCCTGATCTTCGCTATCATGTATTTTCTGCTCATCCGTCCGCAGCAGAAAAAGATGAAGCAGCATCAGGCCATGGTCGAGGCCGTACGTCGCGGCGATCAGGTTGTCACCCAAGGTGGAATGATCGGCAAGGTGTCCAAGGTCAAGGAAGGCGACAACGAGATTGAAGTTGAAATCGCCGAGGGTGTGAAGGTTCGTGTTGTCAAATCGACCATCGCGCAGGTTCTGAGTAAGACCGAGCCTGCGAAGTAACTTCGCGCGATAATTCCTTGAAAAGGCAGGGTAATGCTGCAAATTGATACCTGGAAGCGGGTTCTGATCTGGTCGGTCTGCGTGATCGGCCTGCTGATGGCCCTGCCGAATGCGTTTTATACGCGCGTCGAGCAATCCAACGATGCCAAGGCCGCAATCGAGCTTGGCATCGACACCCCCGAAATGCAGGCCGAGGCGGCACAATGGCCGAACTGGCTGCCGTCGTCGCTGGTCAATCTGGGCCTCGATCTGCGCGGTGGTGCGCATCTGTTGGCCGAAGTTCAGGTCGGCGATGTGTACGAATCCCGGATGGAGGCCATGTGGCCCGAAATTCGCGATGCGCTGCGGGATGAGCGCGCCACTGTAGGCACCATCCGCAAGCAAGAGTCGGCCCCGGACGAGATTCGGGTGCGCATCAGCCAGCCCGAGGGCATGTCCCGCGCGCTTGAAGTTGTGCGCGGTCTGGCCCGTCAGGTGCAGACCCTGACCGGTGTAGGTGCAACCGATATCGAGGCACGGGCTGAAGGCGACACAATCGTCGTTCAACTGTCCGAGGCGGAAAAACTTGCCACAGACGACCGCACTGTTCGCCAGTCGCTTGAGATTGTGCGCCGCCGTATTGACGAGGTCGGAACGCGTGAACCCACGATCCAACGCCAGGGTGCGGATCGTATCCTGATACAGGTGCCGGGTATTGGCAGTGCTGGTGAACTGAAAGAGATCATCGGCACCACTGCTCAGCTGACATTCAATCCCGTTGTGGGGCGGGGCACCAACCCGGACGCAGTGCCGGGGATTGGCGAACAGGTCCTCCCCTCCATCGACGAAACCGGTTTGTTTTACACAGTCGAGGCGGCCCCAGTCGTCACTGGCGAAGAGCTGGTGGACGCGCAGCCAGCATTCGACCAGAACGGTCGCCCAGCGGTCAGCTTCCGGTTCAACACATCGGGGGCACGCAAGTTCGGCGACTATACGCTGGAAAATATCGGCCAGCCGTTCGCAATCATTCTTGATGATGAGGTCATCTCGGCCCCTGTCATTCAAAGCCACATTCCCGGCGGGTCGGGCATCATCACCGGCAACTTCACCGTCGAAGAAAGCACCAATCTGGCTGTTTTGTTGCGCGCAGGCGCGTTGCCAGCCGGGCTGGAATTCCTCGAAGAGCGTACCATCGGCCCCGAACTGGGGCAGGACAGCATCGACGCCGGTAAGGTCGCAACTATTGTGGCCTTCGTCGCAGTGCTGGTTTTCATGGCGCTCAGCTATGGCCTGTTTGGTCTCTTTGCCAACATTGCCCTGATCATCAACGTCGGCCTGCTGTTTGGTCTGTTGTCCCTGATCGGAGCCACCCTGACACTGCCCGGTATCGCCGGTATCGTGTTGACGGTTGGTATGGCGGTGGATGCCAACGTGCTGATCTTTGAACGTATCCGCGAAGAACTGAAATCCGCCAGAGGCCCGGCGCGCGCGATCGAACTGGGTTATGAAAAGGCGTTGTCGGCCATTCTGGACGCAAACGTGACCACATTCATCACCGCTGTAATCCTGTTTGCCATGGGCAGCGGTCCGGTGCGCGGTTTTGCCATCACGTTGGGTCTGGGCATTCTGACCTCGGTCTTCACCGCGATCTTCGTGACGCGTCTGATGATCGTCATCTGGTTTGAACGCCGCCGCCCGAAAATGATCGAGGTTTGACATGAGACTGAAACTCGTACCCCAGAATACCTCGTTCGATTTCTTCAGCCGCTGGAAAATCTGGCTGGGTATCTCGGCTTTGATGATGATCGTGGCGTTCACGTCCTTCATGCTTCAGGGGCTGAACTTCGGCATCGACTTCCGCGGTGGCACAACGATCCGGACGCAAAGCACCCAAGAGATTGATGTTGGAGTTTATCGTGACGCCCTTGCCCCGTTGGAATTGGGGGATGTGACAATCACAGAGATCTTCGATCCAAACTTTGGACCGGATGAGAATGTCGCGATGATCCGTATCCAGGCGCAAGAAGACGCCGAGGCAGTTACATCGGACGTGATCACTCAGGTCGGCGAGGTGCTTGCCGCTGCTGATCCAGGCCTCAAATTACCATTTGAAAGCGTTGAATCCGTCGGCCCCAAAGTCTCCGGTGAGCTGATCCAAACTGCCGTTATCGCGGTGGTGTTGGCGATCGGGGCGGTGCTTGTCTACATCTGGCTGCGCTTCGAATGGCAGTTCGCTTTGGGCGCTGTGGCCGCGCTGGTGCATGACGTGATCCTGACAATTGGGATTTTCTCGGAACTGCAAATCCGGTTCGATCTGGCCATCATCGCGGCATTGCTGACCATCGTTGGCTATTCGCTGAACGACACTGTGGTCGTGTTCGACCGCGTCCGCGAGAACCTGCGGAAGTACAAGAAGAAGGACCTCAAAGAGGTTCTGAATATCTCGATCAACGAAACACTCAGTCGAACAGTAATGACCTCGGTTACCACCCTGTTGGCTCTGATCTCGCTCTATGTGCTGGGCGGTGACGTGATCCGCGGCTTTGTCTTCGCGATGATCTGGGGTGTGATCGTGGGGACGTATTCCTCGGTCTTTGTGGCCTCGACCATTCTGCTGTGGCTGGGCGTTAAGCGCGACTGGTCTAAGCCATCCAACAACGCGGGCAACCAGTTCGCAAATGTGGATGCCTGATCTTCTCGGCCAATCCCCCACGGGGCTGGCCGTTATCCTTTTTGCAGCGACACTGGGTGGCATCGTTCGCGGGTTTTCCGGCTTTGGCACCGCGCTGATTTTTTTACCTCTGGCCACACCGTTCCTCGGCCCGTTTGGGGCGCTGATCGGACTGACGATCATGGATATCTTCGGGCCACTCCCCAACCTGCGACGGGCGTGGCGCGTCGTGGACCGCGGCGACCTGGCACGGTTACTGCTGGGCTGCGCCCTGGTCCTGCCCGTTGGCCTGTGGGTCCTTACGCAGGTCGAACCTGAGGTTTTTCGATACGCGGTCAGCTTTCTGGCCTTATTCATGCTCGCAATCCTGATCCTCGGATTACGCTATCAAGGCCGCGTGCGGCGCGCGATGGTGACCGCAATCGGTGGCGCTGCGGGCTTTCTCGGTGGCGTCGCTGGGTTGCCTGGACCGGCGGTGATCTTGTTCTACATGTCTCGCCCACTTCCTGTAGAGGTCATCCGGGCCACAATCCTGCTGTTCCTTTTTGGATTCGATTTTCTCATCTTTGGCTTCCTGTCCGGCATGGGGCGTGTGACCCTCGACAGTGTTGTTCTGGGTTTGGCTCTGTCCGCTCCAAATCTTCTCGGCAATTGGTTGGGCGGATGGCTATTCAATCCAGAAAGGGCAAAGCTCTACCGTGCCGCGGCTTATGTGGTCATCGCCCTTGCTGCCTTGTCGGGCCTGCCGCTTTGGGGCATAGAAGATATCCATGCGGTTGAATGAGATCACATATAACAACGCAACACCGGTTGATGGCTACGGGCCCGGCTTTTTCCGTATTGGTGGCCAGGTTCACCAAGGGGCGGTTCTGACCGGTCCATCGGGCACCACCGGTTGGGGCGGATACGACGATCGATCCTCTTTGCTTGCACTGACTGGGCATGTGGATGTCCTGTTGATCGGAACGGGCGCTGATCTGGCCCACATCCCCTCTGACTTTCGAGCGGCGCTCGAGCAGGCCGGCATGGGCGTTGAGATCATGAACTCACCCGCAGCCTGCCGGACTTATAATGTACTGCTCTCCGAAGGCCGCCGCATCGCGCTGGCTTTGCTTCCCACCTGACAGGAACCGCTTCATCTGGCCAAAAATACCCCGGAGAGAGCGAGGGGCTGGCCCCTCGCTACCGCGGTCCTTTGAAAGCGGATCAGGTGTCACCCTGCGGCAAATCCCGCCTTTTGCCCCTATGCGCAATAAGATAAGCCGGACCGTATGACACTGACCGTATCCGATCTTGCCATCACCCGCGGGGGCATCCCCGTGCTCGAGGGGCTGAACTTCTCGCTTCGACCCGGTCAGGCATTGATCCTGCGTGGACCGAACGGGATCGGAAAAACGACCTTGCTGCGCACGCTGGCGGGGTTGCAGCCGGCGTTGAGCGGAACCATTGACGGGGCCGAAGATCAGATCGCTTACGCCTCGCATTCCGACGGATTAAAGCCGACGCTGACGGTGGTCGAGAACCTGACCTTTTGGGCCTCGGTCTTTGGAACAGATGGCATTCAGCCTGCTCTGGACGCTTTTGCATTAAATGATTTATCGGATCGCCATGCGGGCAACCTGTCCGCCGGACAAAAACGCCGCCTCGGGCTGGCCCGGATGCTGGTCACCGGACGGCCGATCTGGATGCTGGACGAACCGACCGTGTCACTGGACAAGGACGCCGTACAGATGTTCGCAGATGCCGTTCGTGCCCATCTGGGGCAGGGCGGTTCGGCCCTGATCGCTACCCATATCGACCTTGGTCTGGACGGCGCGGTTCTGGATGTGGGTCCCAACAGAGCCAAACCAAAACCCATCGACGACTTTGACGGAGGCTTCCTGTGATCGCCTTGCTGCTGCGCGACCTGAAACTGGCCTTCCGCGCGGGTGGGGGCTTTGGTCTTGGCCTTGCATTCTTTCTGATTGTGACCGTCCTGGTGCCGTTCTCTGTCGGCCCGCAATCTTCGCTGCTGTCGACAATTGCGCCGGGTGTGCTTTGGCTGGGCGCGCTGTTGGCTTGCCTGTTGTCCCTTGATCGTCTGCTTGCGCTGGATTGGGAAGACGGATCGCTTGACCTGCTAGCAACGGCGCCCTTGCCGCTTGAGGCGGTCGTGACGATCAAGGCGCTGGCCCACTGGTTAACGACGGGTTTGCCCCTGGTTCTGGCCGCGCCGTTTCTGGGTGTGCTGTTGAACCTGCCGGTGCCGGGATTTTTCTGGCTGGTGATCTCACTTTTGGTCGGCACCCCGGCCATGAGTGTGATCGGGACCTTCGGCGCAGCTCTGACAGTCGGCCTAAAGCGTGGTGGTCTATTGTTGTCATTGCTTGTTCTGCCGCTTTATGTTCCCACACTGATCTTCGGGGCCGAGGTCGCGCGCCGTGGTGCCACGGGGATGGAAACTCAGACGCCGCTTTTGATGCTGGCGGGGATCACCGCCGCCACGATTGCGCTGTTGCCTTTTGCCAGCGCAGCAGTATTGCGGATCAACCTTCGGTGACGCTGTCGCAGTTTGACTGATGTCAATTGAGAACAAACACGAGTCGGACTAAATAGAGCCCATGTCTATCGCAGCCAAAGCCAATACCCTCTGGGAATACGCCAACCCGCGCAAATTCCTCGCGACTAGCGAGCGGATCCTGCCGTTCTTCTGGATGACTTCTTTTGTGTGTCTGTTCGTTGGGCTGGTTTGGGGCTTTTTCTTCACACCGGATGACTACAAACAGGGCTCGACGGTCAAGATCATCTATCTGCATGTGCCTGCGGCGCTGATGGCGATTAATTGCTGGTTGATGATGCTGGCCACATCTTTGGTCTGGCTGGTGCGCCGCCACCATGTCAGTGCACTCGCTGCGCGAGCGGCAGCTCCCATCGGTATCGTGATGACCCTAATCGCGTTGGCAACCGGCGCAATCTGGGGGCAACCGATGTGGGGCACGTGGTGGGCCTGGGATCCACGCCTGACGGCTTTCCTGATCCTGTTTCTGTTTTACCTTGGCTACGTAGCCCTGTGGGAAGCGATCGAGGATTCCGATACAGCCGCTGATCTGACCTCGGTCCTGTGTCTGGTGGGGTCGGTTTTTGCCTTGCTCAGCCGCTATGCGGTGAACTTCTGGAACCAAGGCCTGCATCAGGGGGCATCCGTGATGCGCGCCGCAGCCGTCACCGGCGCGGATACCGAAGAAAAAGTCAGCAACATTTATTTCTATCCGCTGCTGGTATGTATCATCGGATTTGTGCTGCTGTTCATCGCGTTGGTTCTGTATCGCACAGGAACAGAAATCCGGGCGCGGCGGATCAAGGCTCTGCTGGCGCGAGAAAGGCTAAACGGATGATCCCTGATCTTGGAAAATATGCCGACGCGGTCCTGTGGTCCTATGCTGCCTCGCTGGGGTTGCTGATTGCACTGGTCGTTCTCAGCGTAATGCGCGGGCGCAAAGTCCGGGCGGAAATGGAAAAGGTCGAACACAGGATGTCGCGCAATGGCTAAAATCTCACCCCTGATGATTGCGCCGCCGTTGATCTTCGGCGCTTTTGCCGTTCTGGCAGGCATTGGAATGTTCCGCGACGACCCTGATGCTTTGCCATCTGCACGCGAAGGGCAGCCCGCGCCACCTGTCGTTCTGACAGAGTTTCCGGGCAAAACGTTGTTCGACGATGCCACTTTGCGTGATGGTGAGGTCAAGCTGGTCAACTATTGGGCCAGCTGGTGCGCACCCTGTCGGGCTGAGCATCCCAATCTTGAGGCGCTGTCCGAAGAGGGCATCCCGGTCTATGGCATCAACTACAAGGATCAGTTGGCCAATGCCGAAGGTTTTCTGACCGAACTGGGCGACCCTTACGAGGCCATCGGACGGGATGAGCAAGGACGCATGGCGCTGGACTGGGGTCTTTACGGTGTTCCGGAAACTTATGTAATCGACGGAGAGGGCACGATCATTCTGCGCTTTGCCGGTCCGATCACGCAGCGCGTGATTGAAAGCACGATCCGCCCTGCCTTGGAAAAAGCCGGCCAGTGATCTGAACCGTTGCCAAGCGGAGCGTGCCTGCGGCACGCGCTCTATTTCTTATTGGTGCTGGTGGCGCTGGCACTCAAGAAAAAGCCCCGGCGCATTGGCCGGGGCTTTGTTGCTTTAAGCTTCCTTGGCAAGGTTCCGCAGCACATATTGCAGCACGCCGCCGTTTTCGATGTATTCGATCTCGGGCGCGGTATCGATCCGGCATTTCAGCGTGATTGTTTTCTCGGTTCCGTCGCCGAAAATGATGGTGCAGGGCACTTCTTGCAGCGGCTCGACCGAATCCAAGCCGTGGATTGATACGGTTTCATCGCCTGTCAGGCCCAGTGTCTTGCGGGTGTCGCCGCCGGTGAACTCGAACGGGATCACGCCCATGCCAACCAGGTTGGACCTGTGAATACGCTCAAAGCTTTCGGCAATCACGGCTTTGACGCCCAGCAAGGCCGTGCCCTTGGCAGCCCAGTCCCGGGATGAGCCGGCGCCGTATTGCTCGCCACCAAAGACGACCAGCGGCAGGCCTAGTTCCTGGTAGGCCATCGAAGCGTCGTAGATCGAAGCCTGCTCGCCGTCAGGACCTTTGGTATAGCCACCTTCGACGCCGTCCAGCATCTCATTCTTGATGCGGATGTTGGCGAATGTGCCACGCATCATGACCTCGTGGTTGCCGCGGCGGGAACCGTAGGAGTTGAACTCGCGTGGCTGCACCTGACGTTCGATCAGGTACTGACCGGCAGGTGAAGTGCTTGCAAAAGACCCTGCGGGTGAGATGTGGTCGGTCGTGACCATGTCCCCAAGAACCGCCAACACCTTGGCCCCTTCGATATTTGAGATCGTGCCCGGCTCGGCACCCATTCCCTGAAAATAGGGAGGATTCTGGATATAGGTCGAAGTCGGCGGCCAGTCATAGGTTTCCTGTTGCGGAACCTCGACGCTTTGCCATTTCTCATCGCCTTTGAAGACATCCGCATATTTCGACTGGAACGCTTCGCGGGTGACAGTTTCCTGCACCAGCTCGGCAATTTCGCTTTGGGTTGGCCAGATGTCCTTCATGAAGACGTCATTGCCGTCCTTGTCCTGCCCAATCGGCTCGGATGTCAGGTCGATATCCATGGTGCCAGCCAACGCATAGACTACAACCAGCGGTGGCGAGGCGAGGTAGTTGGCCCGCACGTCCGGCGAAATCCGGCCTTCAAAGTTGCGGTTGCCGGACAGGACGGACGTGGCGACCAGATCACCCTCGGCAATTGCTTCACTGATCTCCCTCTGAATCGGGCCAGAGTTGCCGATACATGTGGTGCAGCCATAACCAACCAGGTTGAACCCGATGGCATCCAGATGTTGCTGCAGGCCAGCCGCCTCAAGGTATTCAGATACAACCTGCGAGCCGGGGGCCAGCGAAGTTTTGACCCAGGGCTGTCGGTTCAGGCCCAGCTCATGCGCCTTTTTTGCAACCAGACCGGCCCCGATCATCACGTAAGGGTTCGAAGTGTTGGTGCAGGATGTGATCGAGGCGATCACGACCTTGCCCGATTCCATGCCGTAGTTTTCGCCCTTGACCACGACCTGCTTGCCCATCGGGCGCTTAAAGGTTTCGGCCATTTCCTTGGTAAATGCCGCCTTGGCGTCGGTCAGCGCAACATAGTCCTGCGGTCGTTTCGGGCCGGAGATAGCGGGAACGATCGTGCCCATGTCCAGCGTCAGAGTGTCGGTGTAGATGGGCGCGTAGTTCTCATCACGCCAAAGGCCGTTTTCCTTGGCATAAGCTTCGACAAGTGCCAGACGATTCTCATCCCGGCCGGTGTTACGCATATAGCGCAGGGTCTCGCCGTCAATTGGGAAGAAACCGCAGGTCGCGCCATACTCGGGGGCCATGTTGGCAATCGTTGCGCGGTCAGCCAGCGGCAGACGATCCAGACCGCTCCCGTAGAACTCGACGAATTTGCCCACCACGCCCTTCGCGCGCAGCATCTCGACGACTTTCAGAACAAGGTCAGTGCCAGTGGTGCCTTCGAGCATCGCGCCGGTCAGCTCAAAACCCACGACCTCGGGGATGAGCATCGAGATCGGCTGTCCCAGCATCGCGGCCTCGGCCTCGATCCCGCCGACGCCCCAGCCCAGAACAGCCATGCCGTTGACCATGGTGGTGTGGCTGTCGGTGCCAACCAGCGTATCGGGGTAGGCGACTTCGTCGCCGTTCTGGTCGGTGTCGGTCCAGACGGTCTGGGCCAGATATTCTAGGTTTACCTGATGGCAAATGCCGGTTCCGGGGGGAACAACACGGAAGTTGTTAAAGGCCGACTGCCCCCATTTCAGGAACTGGTAACGCTCCATGTTGCGTTCATATTCGCGATCCACGTTCATCTGGAACGCGCGCGGGTTGCCGAATTCATCAATCATGACCGAGTGGTCGATGACCAGATCAACCGGGTTCAGCGGGTTGATCTTCTGCGCATCGCCGCCCAGCCCTTTGATGCCATCGCGCATCGCGGCCAGATCAACAACAGCCGGAACGCCGGTAAAGTCCTGCATCAACACGCGGGCAGGGCGATACGCAATCTCGCGCGGGTTCTTGCCACCATTGCGTGCCCATTCGCCAAAGGCTTTGATATCGTCGACCGCGACAGAAAAGCCATCGTCCTCGAACCGCAGCATGTTTTCCAGAACCACTTTCAGCGCGGCGGGAAGCTTGGAAAAATCACCCAGACCAGCCTCTTGCGCCGCAGGGATCGAGTAATATGAAATGGATTTGCCATTCACGCTAAGGTTGCGGCGTGTTTTGGCGGTATCTTGTCCGACTTTGATGGGCATCTGTGGCCTCCCTCTGAAATGACTTAGATCCCGGGATTCGCTAATCTTTATCTGCATCACCAACGCCTTTGGTTCAAGGACCAAGGTGGTGAGCTCGTTGAGTTATGTATACCATTGCACACAAAATATAAGGGTAACGATGGTCGCATGTCTCAAGAAACGTTGATTGGAGGTTGAACGGGCTTGCGTTTAAACCGGGCAGTACACCCAGCCAAAGGCCCGAGACCCGTAATGTTCAGATCCATTCGCGCGACAGCGCTAGTTTCCTTGTTTCTCTCTACAGCAGCCCTGGCCGAGGGCGACCCGGTTGTGGTTGAGTTGTTCACATCTCAGGGCTGTTCGTCCTGTCCGCCTGCCGACCGGATCATGCATGATTTGGCCAAACGCGACGATGTGATCGGCCTGGCACTGCATGTGGATTACTGGGACTACATCGGCTGGAAGGACGAATATGCCGACCCGGATCACACTCTGCGCCAGCGCACTTATGCGCGAGAAGGTGGGCGGTCGATGATCTATACGCCTCAGATGGTGGTGAATGGGCAGCAGGATGTGGTCGGGGCGCAATCGCGGGAACTGGATCGCCTGATCAATGCACATCTCAAGGCCACCCCGCAAGCATCCGTGACGGCCGTGCGCTCGGGTGATGATGTATCGGTGGATGTGACGCCGGTCGAACTGCCGGCCGGAGAAACCTATGACATCCGGGTCATTCAGTATTCACCGATGCGCCATGCCTCGATCCGACGCGGAGAGCTGGCTGGCCACGATCTGGACTATGCCAATGTTGTCGAGGCCTGGCATATGGCAGGTCAATGGGACGGCGTCGCGCCTCAGGCGTTTTCGGTAACCGTCGACCCAGATTTTCCGGCAGTTGTGCTGGTGCAAAGGGCAGGGCACGGCCCGATCGTGGCAGCCGCGCGGGTCAAATAATCAGGGCATGTCCTCGGGCTGCACGCCCAAACCGTTCCAGGCTTTCCAGCGCCGGTGGATCCAAAACCACTGACCCATATGCTGTCTTACCATGGCCTCAAGATCGTCATTGGTGAACTGGGTCATGGTCTTCGGATCTGTATGCGGCACCGGATCGTGTAGCACGATTTCAAAGTCCACGCCGTTTGGTTGCCGCACCGCATAGCATGGGATCAGGACGGCGTTGTATTTCATTGCCAGTTCTGCATTCAGGACTGAGGTCACGGCGGGTTTGCCAAAGAATGTCAGCTCTTCACCGCCATGGGCGTGCAGATCGGATACGATCGCGATGATCCCATTTTTTTTGAGCGAACGCACCATCTCGACCATTCCGCGACGGCCTTGCTCGAACATCGGCGAGCCGGTCTTATGGAACGCTTCGACATACATGTCGTTGAAATAAGGGTTCGCCATGCGGCGATAGAGGCACCCAATCGGTTGACCGCTGCGTTCCTGCAGGGCGATGCGTGCTGCAAGATAGTGACCAAAATGCGCGGTGATCATCATGATCGGTCGCCCTTCGGCGACGGCAGTGTCAAATGCGGCAACACCCGAACCGCTTACCTTTGCCGTGCGCTGACGTTCGGTGAACCCTTCGGGCGAAAAATGCTCCATAATCGCGCGACCGGCATTGTCCGGAACGGCACTGCAAATTCTGTTGACCTCGGCCTCTGACAGGTCAGGGCGGGTCAATTTCAAGTTGCTGCGCACGCGTTTGGTAAAGCCGATCAACGGTGAAAGCCCACGCGCGATTGCGCCCATGGTGGCCAGGCGAGCTTCATAGGGCAGCAACCGCAAGGTCCCGATGACGCCCTTCATGAACAATCCAGTGATGTAGTATTTTCTAAGCTCTGTGCGGCTTAGTTCCGACTTTTCGACGGGCATGAATAGGTCTCACCGGCTGTTGCGATTTGCCGGGCAAGTCATACAAGGCGGAAACCGCAACCACAAGCGTTGCAAAACAAAGCCATGCTTTGTCTTGCCGGATCGGACTAGCCCGTCACTCTTCGCTATCCTCTTCGATCAACGCTATTGCGCCTTCGTCGACCAGTGTTCGAATTGAGCCGATGACAAGTGTCATAGCTTCTTCTGCTTCTGCCAGTTTCACCTTGCCGCGTTCGGTGAATTCCTCGCGCAGGTTATCCGCCATACGCGTCGACATGTTGGATAGCAGGAAATCGACCGCGGCTTTGTCATTCTCGGCCGTGGCGCCAGCCAAGGCGGTGACGAGATCAGCCTGATCCAATCCACGCAGAATCGCAGGCACGTCCCGGGGCAGGATGCGCGCCGGGATATGGGCGAAGGTGAATATCGATTGGCGCACCAAAGCTGCAAAGTCGGTGTCTTCTTCATCTAGGGCCGTCAAAAGCCCGTCGCGCGTCGCTGCGGCTGATTGGTTCAGAATCGCACCGACCCGCACGCCGGGGCCATCCGAAAAGGCCGTGGCGGGACGTCGATCAATTTGCGCCGCCAGCGACCAGCCAATCCGTTCAACCGCCTCGGGTGTGATGTTGGCCGTTTTAGACACGGCATAGGTGATGCGCCGCGCGACCGGGCCGGGCAGGTGACCCAGAAGTTGCGCGGCATTCGCAGTTTCCAGCTTGGACAACATGACCGCTGCAATTTCAGTGCTTTCGGCCAGAGCGATGGTGGCCAAATCTTCTGTCGGGATTTCGCGCAGCCGTTGCCACGGATCGCCGATCTGGCGCACCCCGGCTTCCTTCCGCAACCTAGCCGCTGTTGCCGGCGTAATCTTGTCGCTGACTGCGTCCAGAGCACCGGCCAACCCATGTGGAAAAGACAGGCCGACACTGTCCAGCGCTTCGGCAAATTCATGTGCGACGGATGCCAGCGTGATGCGATCCACTAGGCCCATCTGACCCAGCTGGTGCGTCAGCTTTTCCTGCAAATCGTCGGGAAGTTCTTCCAGGGGGATATCTGCGCCCTCATTCAACAAAAGACGCACCACGACGGCGGCTTTTTGTCGGTTGCTCAACGCCTTGGGGACGACGCGGGGCGCGTCGTTCTGGGCGTCGGCTGCGGGTGTTGATGTCCCCGGTGCCAGTTGAACCAAAGAGTTTGTGTCCTGCATCTGCCCGTGGTGCCAAGTTTCTGTTCCACAGGCAGATTACGGAGAGTCGGGTAAAGAAAGGCTGAAGTTTAGTAGTTGTAAGTCAGCCCGGTGCGGATCGCCTCGCGCAGGGATGCCTCGGCCCAGGTGCCTTCACCGCCGCGCGCCTTGATCTCGCGCCACTGTGCGATGGCAAGATCGGTTTTGCCTTCGGTGACATAGCCCTGACCCATATAGCTGCGCGCCAGTATGTTGTCGGGATTCGCCTCAATGGCGTTCGAATAGAAGGCATTCGCCAGATCAAGCTCACCCATTTTGCGGTAGGTGAAACCCCAGTAAGTCAACACGCGATCATCATCTTGATCCATGATGCGCAGGATGTCCTGTGCATTTTCTAACTGTCCGTCATAGGCCAGTTCGCGCACGGCGTCATACAGCTCTTCTTCAGTAAAGTTGGTCTTGTCCGGCTTCACGCACCGTCCGGCGTCTTTGTCATAGACGCGACCGAAGAAACACTTCTTGGTCGTGTTGGTCGGTTTTGGCGGGCTGCTGTCACCGCCAGCGGCAAGCGCGACCGGCGCGAATGCAAAGGCCTGAAGGGCGATGGCTGAAGCGAGTACTAGGCGCATATTCCTACTCCGTTGTATGGGCTACTTACAGAAAGCATAGTGCGTTCTTCTCAAAAGCTAACAACCGAAGGCTCGCGTTTATTCACGAATAGGAAGATTTTTTCTCAGCTATTCACAATTTTGGTGCAGGTATGGGTTTCTGCATCCCAATACGTGCCCGGCGCGCAGGACTGGGTTTGCTTGGAATGGCCACTGCAGGCCAAAGCAATGGAAGCTGAACAACTAAGAGCCAAAGCGCAAATCAAAGTGCGGATCATCGTGTTTCTCCTGTCCGGACATACGCGGGCATCATAGCCTGTTTTGGCCTGTCTGGCAAAAGAGCAGGGCCCGGATCACGTCACGCGAACCGGGCCCTGCGAAGCATTTGATCAATCGCGGTTTATTCGCCGAACACACGGGCGAAGATCGTATCAACGTGTTTGGTGTGATAGCCGAGATCGAATTTCTCTTCGATTTCTTCAGGGCTCAGCGCGGCGGTGACGTCCGCGTCTGCCAGCAGTTCTTCTTTGAAATCGGTGCGGTGTTCCCAGACTTTCAGCGCGTTGCGCTGAACCATGGCATAGGCATCTTCGCGGCTGACACCTGCTTGTGTCAGCGCCAGCAGAACCCGCTGGCTCATCACTAGACCAGGGAACTTATTCATGTTTTCGATCATGTTCTCGGGGAAGATCAACATCTTGTCGATCACACCTGTCAGTCGCGCCAGTGCAAAATCCAGTGTGATCGTGGCATCCGGCCCAATCATGCGTTCAACCGAGGAATGCGAGATATCGCGCTCGTGCCAGAGTGCCACGTTTTCCATTGCCGGGATCACTGCCGCGCGTACCATGCGGGCCAACCCGGTCAGGTTCTCGGTCAGAACCGGGTTTTTCTTGTGTGGCATGGCCGAGGAGCCTTTCTGACCCATCGAGAAGAATTCGGCCCCCTCCAGCACCTCGGTGCGCTGCATGTGGCGGATTTCGATGGCGACGTTCTCGATGCTGCTGGCGATAACCCCCAGCGTGGCAAAGAACGCAGCATGACGGTCGCGCGGGATGACCTGAGTGCTAATCGGCTCGGGCACCAGACCCAACTGGTCGCAGACATGCTCTTCCACACGCGGATCAACATTGGCGAAGGTGCCGACCGCGCCGCTGATCGCGCCAGTGGCAATTTCAGCGCGGGCGTCGCGCATGCGGGACAGGTTGCGGTCCATCTCGGCGTAGAAACGCGCAAAAGTCAGGCCCATGGTGGTGGGTTCCGCATGGATACCGTGGCTGCGGCCGATGCGGACCGTGTCCTTGTGTTCGATCGCGCGGCGTTTCAGGGCAGCCAGCAGACCTTCTAGATCTGCGATCAGCAGGTCGGCGGCGCGGGTCAGTTGCACATTGAAACAAGTGTCCAGAACGTCTGAGCTGGTCATGCCCTGATGGACAAAACGCGCCTCTTCACTGCCGACATGTTCGGACAAATGGGTCAGGAAGGCGATGACGTCGTGCTTGGTAACCGCTTCGATTTCGTCGATGCGTGCCACGTCGAATTCCACATCCTTGGCTTTCCAGACAGCCTCGGCATTCTCGCGCGGGATCACACCCAGATCCGCCATAGCGTCGCAGGCATGTGCCTCGATCTCGTACCAGATGCGGAACTTGGATTCGGGCGACCAGATGGCGACCATATCGGGGCGGGAATAGCGTGGAATCATTGGCAGCGGCACCTTATTGTGATTTGGCAGGAGGCGTTGCGGCGGGGTTTAAACCTGCGCAAGCAAAGGAACAAGGCGCGAGTGCAAAGATGAGACGGTTTGCCCTGATTTTGGCCCTTTGGCCCGGTTTTCTGGCGGCTGAGGAGTTCAGAACGCTGACGGGGGATGAAATTCTGTCGGCATTGACCGGACAGAAGCTCGATTACGGGGAAGGTATCTGGCAGACCTTCGATGATACGATGCTGACGCAGTATTTCTCGGGCGGGCCCAGCGCAGGGCGGTGGGCAGTGCGCGAGGATCGTTATTGCTCGGTCTGGCCGCCTTCGGATTTTTGGGCCTGCTATGATGTCGAGCAAAGTGGCAATGTGATCCGGTTCGTGGATGATAACGGTGCCACGACCGACGGAACACTCGCCGAATGAGCCTGCCGCGCAAACTGTCGGATTTCCAAGGCCGTTGGCGCCTGACCCGGACCATTCTGGACGCGCAGGCGGGGCAGGTGGTGCAGGTCGATGGTCACGCGGTCCTGAGCCCGACCGAGGACGGCTTGACATACGACGAAGAGGTCACGCTGCGTGTGCCGGGGCAAGCCGAGATGAAAGGCACGCGCAGGTACCTGTGGCACGCGGCGGGTGCAGCGATTGCCATACATTTTGACGACGGCCGCTATTTTCACCGGCTGGCCTTGGGGCAGGCGCATGCGTCTGACCACCACGATTGCCCGCCCGACAGCTACGATGCTGTCTACGATTTTTCGGCCTGGCCAGTCTGGTCCGTGCGCTGGATCGTCTCGGGACCCAGAAAATCTTATGAAATGAACACCGAATATCGGTTAAGATAGCGTAATCATGTTGCAGTCAAAGCTCTAAGCGGGCATTTCTGCTGTTGAAAATAGGTGGAGTCATAAGAATGAATGCGAATGTACTGGCCAATGCGATTGGCCCGCGCGAAGGCACCGCGCTGCGCGTCAAACAAGTTGCGCTGGTGGCACTAGGTATTCTTGCGCTGGCAATTGCTGCCAAGATCAAGGTTCCGATGTGGCCTGTCCCGATCACAATGGGCACCTTTGCCGTGCTGACCATCGGCACCGCCTATGGCACGCGGCTGGGTCTAGCCACCATGCTGGGCTACCTTTTGATCGGCGCGCTGGGCTTTGATGTGTTCGCAGGTTCCTCGGCCGAGAAATTTGGTCTGACTTACATGATGGGCGGTACCGGCGGCTATCTGGTCGGTTACCTTCTGGCAACCGTTCTGCTGGGCGCACTGGCCGCGCGAGGCTGGGACCGTTCGTTCGGCAAGATGGCGTTGGCTCTGGTTCTGGCAAATGTCGCGATCTACGTGCCCGGTCTGTTGTGGCTGGGTCAGCTGTACGGATGGGACCAGCCGATCCTGCAGTGGGGTCTGACACCCTTCTTGGTGGGCGACGCGATCAAGCTGGTGCTGGCTGCACTGCTGATCCCTGGCCTGTGGAAACTGGTGGGCGACGCTCGTTCGTAATTTCCAACCAATCCAAATCTGACGAAGCCGCGCCCGGAGATATCCCGGCGCGGTTTTTTGTGCCCGCACATTGGAATGCTGGACAAAAGGGGCCACTGCAGGTCAATCTGCATTCAATGAAATCATTAGGTTATTGAGATATGCGTATTCAATTAGCTTCGGCACTCGCGGTTTGTGCTTCGCTTATGCTGAGCGGTGGGACGGCATCCGCCGACACTCCGGTTACCTATACGGACAATGGACGCGCGCTATTCGGCTTTTCCGTGCCCGACTTCTGGGCGCTGCGCACCGGTGGCCCGCGCGAAATTGAAGATACCGAGCTGGGCGATGCACGTGCCGTGGCTCGGGTCATGGGGATGCGGCCAGTCACGGACGATAATGTCTGGATGGGCTTTGTGTCGCCTGCTGGCGTGGCCTCGATCGAGGGCGGTCTGCGGTATCTTGAAGACATAGACAGGTTTCTGGTCAAGGATCCGACCGTATCCGAAACCACCACGACGCGTATCGGCGGATTGCCCGCACGGGTTATTCGCGGGACCGGCAATCGCGAAGGACGTGGTGTTAACTTTACGGTTTCAGTGATCGACTTGCCGAGGGGGCGCGTAGCCATTGCCGTGGCGATCCTGCGCGACGGCGCCGATCCAGCTTATGTGAACGACCTGAACGCCGTGTTCGCGTCGTTCCGGTCCCTTCAGTGAGGAGGCGCACATGACACGCAAATTGATCAAACGTGCAACCCTTGCCCTTGGATTGGGTGCTGCCACACTGACGCTTTCGGCCTGTGATGGCGTCACCGTTGGCGTGGGATACGGGTATGACCCCTTCTACGACTCGATGTTGTGGAACGACTACTATCACGACGTGGATGTAGATATAGACATCGACCGACCGGATCGACCCAGACCGCCGGATGGACGTCCACCTGCGCGTCCTGTTCCGCCAATCGCCAAGCCACCGAACAGACCGCCGGTGTCCCGACCACCGAACAGGCCACGGCCGCCGGTTGCGCGACCCCCGGCGGCACGGCCACCTATTCACCGCCCCGCAGGGCGGCGCTGAGCTAGCGGGTCAGTCCAGTAATTCCGTCGTGATCTGGGCTGACCCTTCCAAGGTTCTGTGGACCGGGCATTTGTCCGCGATTTCCAGCAGTCGCGCGCGTTGCTCGGCCGTCAGCGGACCTTCAAGGCGGATCTTGCGGCGGAACTGATCGACTTTTCCTTCGTTGGCCAGCCCGGCATCTTGTGCGTGGACCTTGTTGTGGCACACATCGACTGAAACGGTTTTCAGCGGCCACCGCTTGCGCCGCGCATACATGCGGATGGTCATCGATGTGCAAGCCCCAAGACCAGACGACACGAATCCATAGGGAGACATGCCTCGGTCGGTGCCGCCGTATGAGGCGGGCTCGTCCGCGACGGCGTGGTGGCGTGGGCCGGACTGAATGTCCTGCAGGAACCCTTCCGGATCAGCTTCGGTCACTCGAACGACACCTTCGGGCGCCCCCGGTGGCGGGGCAGGCGGGCAGAGCTTGACGTATCGCGTCACCCACGCGGTGATCACGTCCGCCGCGTATTCTGCATCGGATGCGCGGGTAATCAGGTGATCGGCATCGTCGAGGGTCACAAAGCTCTTGGGATGTTTGGCGGCCAGAAAGATTGTGCTGGCATTGTCGATGCTTACGGTCTCGTCCCGAGGGGCGTGCAAGATCAGCAAAGCGGCCTTCAGATCTGCGATAGCGGGCATCAGGGCTGCTTCGGAAATATCATCCACAAAAGCTTTGCCAATACGGAAGGGACGCCCGCCCAACATCACGTCCGCCGATCCAGCCTGCTTGATCTCCGGCAGCGCATCTTCGAAGTGATGCGCTACATGGCCCGGATCTGCGGGCGCACCCAAAGTGACCACGGCTTTGACACTGGGAATGCCAGCACGAGCGCGCAACACAGCGGCACCACCCAGCGAATGGCCGATGAGCAATGCCGGAGCCATGTTGCGGCCAGCCAGATAATGCGAGGCTGCGATCAGGTCTTCGACATTGGAGGTGAAGGTTGTGTTGGCAAATTCCCCACCGGAATGACCCAGCCCGGTGAAATCAAATCGCAGCACGGCGATGCCCATTGCCGCCAGTCGGGCCGCGATCCTGCGCGCGGCAGGGATGTCTTTGGAACAGGTGAAACAATGCGCAAATAGCGCCGTGGCCAGAACCGGTCCGTCCGGCAAATCCAGGCGCGCGGCCAATTGGTTGCCGTCGTGACCGGCAAAGGTAATGCGTTCGGTGGGCATGGCAGTTCCTTGTTCGTCGGGATGACTAATAGTGTGTGCTTCCGTCTGGCCGCTCAACCCCATAGTAAGAAGCGTCACGGGAAGGTGAGTGAAGCGAACGGATTGCGCGCATTCCTTTGTCTTTGCTGTGAACCTAAAGAATCAAATTTCGTGAAGTATAATGCAAAAAGTATTTGTTTCACTAATTCATATCACACCCCCATCTTACGACCATCGCACACGTGCAGCCCAGGAGGTTCAAATGGCACATACTGCAATGGATCAAAGGGGCGTGGTTCTACGCCCGGATATACTGGCCGTGATTGCCCTGACCGGCGTGATCGGATTTGCGCTTGGTCAAACTCTGCCGCCGGTGGCATCTACTGAGGCGCAGGTTGTTAGTCCCGTGTCCGATGACTGGCACGGAAATGTCAGACGGTCACATTGGTCGAACTGAAACGTCAGCTCAGCCCCATGAGCTGCGGATCAAAGGGATAGGTGGTCAGGTTCTCATACCCGTCCTCGGTGATTAGAACCTGATCCTCCAGCTTGACCGAGAAATCTCCGCCAACCTCTCCAACGGCAGCCTCAACACACAGGACCATGCCGGGTTCGAGCGCGTAGTCGTAAGAGCCCGCCACTGCCTTGTCCGGATAAGCAACCAGAGGCCACTCATCGCACAAGCCGACGCCGTGCATCAGGCAGCCGTATTTCTGCGCCTGGAACTTGTCGTCCAGCTCATGCGCATTGGCCGTCAGTTCGGGGATCATCACGCCGGGCTTCAGCATCTCCATATTGGTCATGATATGCTCATGCGCGTGCTGCATGGCATAGACCATGTCGGGCCGGGGTTTTTCGTCGCCGATCCACCATGTGCGTGAGATATCAATACAGATGCCATATGAACCGATCAGGTCGGTGTCAAAAGCGATGATCTCGTTCTGTTGCGTGATCCGGGGGCCGCATTCCTGAAACCACGGGTTTGTTCGCTGGCCCGAGGCCAGCAGGCGGGTTTCGATCCATTCGCCGCCGCGCCGGATGTTTTCGCCGTGCAGAACTGCCCAAATGTCGTCTTCCGAGGTTTTGCCGTCTCCCACATTGGCGCGCGCGAATTTCTCCATTTCCGCCACAGCGGTTTCGCAGGCGTGATTGGCACAGCGCATGGCAAGGATTTCGTCCGGGCCCTTGATGGCGCGGGTCTTTTCCGTCGCCTCTTCGCCTTCCATGATTTCGAAGCCTTGCGCCTCAAGCGCACGCAAGCCGTGCAGCATGATCTTGTCCACGCCGAGGCGTTTGTTGCCGCCACCATGTTCGTCGATCAGAACGCGCACCTCGTTTGAAAACACGTCCGCGGCCACGTCGACTTTGTCACCGCGGTCAAAGTAGAACAGATCAGCTCCGGATCGTTGCTCGCGCACCAGCGGATTGAACGTGGAAAGAAACGGAGAGTTCTTATAGTCCCAAATCACCATGTAGCCGTCGGCGCACAGCAAGACGGCGCGGAATGGGTTATGCGTGTTCCACAACTGCATGTTGGTGCTGTCGGTGGCATAACGGATGTTCAGCGGGTCGAACATCAACAGCCCGCCATAGCCGCGATCGACAATGGCCTGCGTCAACCGTCTCCACCGATGTTCGCGCATCCGGGCCAGATCGGGCAGGACAAGGCCGGCCTTTTCCCATTCTGAAAACGCAAGCTGCGTCGGGCCAATCTCGATCCGGTCGTTTTCATTCGGGGTGCCATCACCAAGGGTCGCACCTTTGGTCGGGTCGATCTTGCGAGTGTCGCGGTAGTGTCGGTTCATGGTGGGTCTCCCTGCCTGTTCTTTGAGCGTGGAGAATCAATCTCCGGACGTCTTGAAGGTTTGCGACCGTGCGTTCGTCGCTTTTTGACCGACAAGCGGAAATTCTGATGATACGTCAAATTCATGACGACCATTCTTCAGACTTCAATTCCGTATGACCCGCTGGACAAGCGCCCATTGCCAGGCATTCAGCCAGCAAGCATGGACAGCTGGTTGCACCACGATGATGCGTTCGCCGCCCAGATCCAAAGACGCAAGGACCTTTTGGTTAGTCATCGTTCGGATGTTCTGGCGATGGATGCAGGTGCTAAACCCGCTGCGCAGGAGTTGTTGGATCTTGTCCTGAACCAAGTCTATCCCGAGTGCACAGATCACGTGGCTCGCCCGGACGGGACAGATGTTACGATCGATCCGGATCAGCCATTGGATACGCTGTGCCGATTGGTGCAGGAAGATTTCTGCATCCTACAAAAGCAGGGGGATGAACACGTGCTCACTGGAGCCATCCTGTGTTTTCCTGCCAGTTGGCGTTTATCCGAAAAATTCATGCGGCCCCTGATCGACATCCATCTGCCTGTTGACAGCTACAACGCCGACATCGCCCGGCGGGTTCAGCGTTTGTTTGACGGGATACAACCAGGGCGCCCTCTGTGGCGGTTCAATGCGCTGTGGTATGAGGACGCCGAGCTGCATCAACCCCGCAGCGCAAACGACCGGCGGGCCCCGCAGAAACCAGGACACGCGCGGTTCCTGCGAAGTGAGCGGCAGACGCTGTTGCGACTGCCTGAGACACAGGCCGTGGTTTTCTCGATCCATACTTATGTTCTGGCGGCAGAGCAGGTGTCAAAAATGGAAAACCCCGCCTGATGGCGGGGCCTCCAAGGAGGGTCATTTCATACCAGGCTACATGCCTAGCGCGCTGGCAGCGCCCGCAAGTGCCCCGCTTGTGCTGAGAGCGGAGATCGCGACCGAATATACCAGCACCTGAGTGTTCAGGCGGAAGTCTTCGCCCCTTATCAGGTTCACAGCGGCCAAAGAGGCCGCAATCGGGACGGACACGCTTGCCACGGCACCCGTCAATCCCCAACTGGTCAGTCGGAGGATATCGCTGGGTTGCTCGTGGACGAGGGGGGGCGTGTCGTCCCGATCGGTAGGCTGCTCGATAGGTTCTGTCCGAAAAGCGATGCTGAGCAACTGCTCATCCGACAGCTGGATCGGCCGGGCTACTGGGGTCAGCGCCTTTTTTTCTGGCTCATCCAGGTCTTCTGCGTCAGTGACATTCAGTCCGGCAAACGGGCCTGTCACTGCCTCGAAAATCTGCTTTCTGTCACGCGGCCTGCTTGGGGCCAGCGTGTCAAATGCGCTCATGAATTGTTCGATAGTCAAAACGGTGTTGGGCGACAGCCATTCGACCCGCTGGGTCGCGCAGACGTCAACCATTCTGTAAAGGATTACGACCAGCATCAGCTCGGATACTTCCCTGTCATCCAATAGGGGGGAAACCGGAGTCACTGTGATCGTCAGCCGATTATTCGGCAGGGTGACAATAGGTCTCTGGATTGTCTTCAGACCTGCAGCGCGGTTGAGGCGATCGAACCGGTCTTCGGTTTCGGCGACCTTGGTATCCAGCGTCAGGCGCACCAGATACTGGCTGGACACAATGCTTGCTTCGGTGTCGTTCTGCAGAGACTTACGCTCGACCAGGTGACCATAGTCCGCAAGGGTCTTGGCAACGATGTCGCTGAACCGCTCGACCGCGTTTTCGGCCTTACCGTTGAATTGCAGACCACCGTGATAGCTGTGCTTCGGAGTCACTGCGCTGTCCTTTGTCGCATCCTGTGTTTGGAAACAATCTAGCAAGCGATCTGGGGCAGATTTGGGCAAAAATGGAAAAAAATGAGAAATCGCGGGGATTGATTACGCTATGGAAACCTAGGCATTTTAAGGGCCTTTTGACGTCTGTGGCGACAATGTGGCCGAAATCGGGTGTAACTGCCGGAATCCCAAGCCAGCTTCAACCGTCGATTCGGGCAGCCATTATTGCAATGGATTGTTGGTAAACCGAGGCGGCATTCCACTGTTGAATGACAGCAAAGTTTGGCTGACCCTGTTGATAGCCGCGACCGGGTTTCCAGCCCTTCTTACGTAGAAAATTAGCGGTTGAGGCCAGAGCATCCGTCATATTGTAAAAGTCGACCTGACCGTCGCCGGTGGCATCAACCCCGTATTGCATGGCATTGCCCGGCAGGAACTGGGTGTGCCCAAGTTCGCCATGTTTTGCCCCTTTTGTCGCTGTCGTAATGCTGCCTTGATCGACCAGCTTCAGCGCTCCGATTGCGTGAGGAATGAAAAACTCGGACCTGCGGCAGTCGTAGGCCAGTGTTGTGATTGCGGAAACAACCTGACTGTCGCCCATGAAGTTTCCGAACCCGGTTTCCATACCGTGAATGGCGATCAGTACCCCAGCCGGTACGCCGTATTGGCGTTCTAACGCTGCATAGAATTGCGGGTTGCGTGCTTTACGTTTGCGCCCCTGCGCCACGATGGTGTCTGCCCCGCGTACGCGCATGAACTTGTCCAAGGAATATTTAAAGCTTTTCTGATTGCGGTCCGCAGCGATCGTGCGCGTGGCGTACTGCGTTTGTGCCAGCGCCTGCAGCCCCTTCTTTTTGACGCCAGCACGCTTGGCCTGTTTCGCAAAGTCCTTTTTCCATGCTTCGAAGCCGTTACTGGTGTTTCCGCAAGGAGCGGCGGCTGCAACTGTGGGAAGGGACAGGGCAAGTATAAGGGCAAATCGCAGCATCAGTGAAATCCAGGCAAGTGAAATGTTATGGATAGGGTACGTGGCATTCCCCAATCCCAAAAGAGGTTAGTACAGGTCCAACTCTCCGGTACCTTTCAAGCTTTCAAACCACTCTTCAGGCGTTTTGTCTATCTTGGCGTGTTTGACCATCATCGCGTTCATGTTCGGTAACTCAGACGAATCCGGCCATTCCTCCGGCCGCCACAGGTTCGCGCGGATCACACATTTGGGGCAGTGTGCGAACACTGTCTCGACATGGATGACCAAGGCCAGTTTCGGCGAGCGGTTGTTTATCGCCATGCTATCCAGCAAGTCGCGATCTTTGCATAGACGGGCAGTGCCACGAAGGCGCAGAGTTTCCATCTTGCCCGGCACGAAGAATATCAGGCTGACGCGTGGGTCCAGCAAAATATTGTGGAACGTATCCACGCGCTTGTTGCCGGGTCGGTCAGGGATTACGATCAGGGTGTCGGATAACACATTTACGAACCCTTCTGGATCACCTCGGGGCGAGATGTCCAGATGACCACCTGGATTGGCCGACGCAATCAGGCAGAATGTGGACTTGGCAATAAAGTCGCGGCACATCTGGTCCAGCCCGGACAGCTCTTTGGCGATGATCTGGGGCAGGGGCGCGCCAGTTATGCGCTCCAGTTCATCGCTCGAAGTCACGAAATCTGTGAATTGAGAAAAGGGGGCGTCTGATGACATGCGATCTCTCCTAACCGGGTGGGTCGAGTGTGAGAGATCGTACCAAACGAAACAAGGGCGCCCAAATGGACGCCCTTGAGTATTCTACCCTGAACCCGATCAGCAGCTGTAGTACATGCCGTATTCAACGGGGTGTGGGGTATGCTCGTAGGTTTCGACTTCTTCCATCTTCAAAGCGATGTAGCCGTCGATCTGGTCTTTGGTGAACACGTCACCCTGCAGCAGGAAGTCGTGATCCGACGCCAGCGCTTCCAGCGCCTCGCGCAGCGAACCGCAGACGGTCGGGATGTCGGCCAGTTCTTCGGCAGGCAGATCGTACAGGTTCTTGTCCATGGCTTCGCCCGGATCGATCTTGTTCTTGATGCCGTCCAGACCAGCCATCAGCAGAGCGGCAAATGCCAGGTAGGGGTTCGCAGCCGGATCGGGGAAACGAGCTTCAACGCGCTTGGCTTTCGGGCTTTCGGTCCACGGAATACGAACGCAACCCGAACGGTTACGAGCCGAGTAGGCGCGCAGAACTGGGGCCTCAAAGCCCGGGATCAGACGCTTGTAGCTGTTGGTCGCCGGGTTGGTGAAGGCGTTCAGCGTTTTGGCGTGCTTCAGGATGCCGCCGATGAAGTACAGTGCCTCATCCGACAGGTCGGCGTATTTGTCGCCTGCAAACAGCGGCTTGCCGTCTTTCCAGATCGACATGTTCACGTGCATGCCGGTGCCGTTGTCACCTGCGATGGGCTTCGGCATGAACGTGGCCGATTTGCCGTATGCGTGCGCGACGTTGTGGATGATGTATTTGTACTTCTGCAGCTCGTCCGCCTGTTTGGTCAGGCTGTCGAAGATCAAGCCCAGCTCGTGCTGGCACGAAGCAACCTCGTGGTGGTGCTTGTCGACCTTCATGCCCAGACGCTTCATGGTCGACAGCATTTCCGAGCGCAGGTCCTGCGCTTCGTCGATGGGGTTGACCGGGAAGTAGCCGCCCTTGACGCCCGGACGATGGCCCATGTTGCCCATCTCGTACTCGGTGTCGGTGTTCCACGACGCGTCAGTTGCATCAACTTCGTATGATACTTTGTTGATGTTGTTCGAGAAACGGACGTCATCGAACAGGAAGAATTCGGCCTCGGGCCCCATGTAAGCAACGTCGCCGATACCGGACGCCTTCAGGTACGCTTCGGCTTTCTGGGCGGTGCCGCGCGGGTCACGCTCATAGGCTTCGCCGGTGTCGGGTTCGACAACCGAGCAGTGCACGCAGATCGTCTTTTCCGCGTAGAACGGATCGACATAGGCGCTGTTGGTGTCGACCATCAGTTTCATGTCGGATGCTTCGATCGATTTCCAGCCCGCGATGGACGAACCGTCGAACATGAAGCCTTCTTCCAGGAAGTCTTCGTCAACCTGGTCGGCCATCAGCGTGACGTGCTGAAGCTTGCCGCGGGGATCAGTGAAGCGAACGTCGACGTACTCGGCGTCCTCGTCTTTGATCAGCTGAAGAACTGCGTCCTTGCTCATAACTTAATATTCCTCTGCTTTGAGTTTGTTACAGTGCTTCCGGGCCGGTCTCACCGGTCCGAATGCGAATGGCTTGTTCAACAGGCGAGACAAAGATCTTGCCGTCGCCGATCTTGTCGGTTTTGGCTGCCGCGACGATGGCGTCGATGGCCGCATCAACCTGATCGTCGTCCAGAACGACTTCGACCTTCACCTTGGGCAGGAAATCGACGACGTATTCCGCGCCGCGATACAATTCGGTGTGGCCCTTTTGACGGCCAAAGCCCTTAACCTCGATCACGCTAAGACCCTGGACGCCGACATCCTGCAGCGCCTCTTTAACCTCATCGAGTTTGAACGGCTTGATGATCGCTTCGATCTTCTTCATTCCGGGCTCCTGTTAACTCTTGTCAGATTGGCACTGACCACGTCTAAATTCGGGCGGCAATGTGATAGCGATATCGGCCCGAGCCGGGCGCTGAGAAAATGGGCGTCGGGTCAATTTTTGATCAACTTGCACAAAAAGTAAGCGAAACTGAATCGCCAGAGGATTTGAAATGACGGAATTGCTAACAGCGGCGCAGATGCGAGCAATTGAAACCGCGGCGATTGAGTTCGGTGAGGTGACCGGTCTGGAACTGATGGAACGCGCCGGTCGCGGTGTTGTCGACGCGATTTTCGAGGAGTGGCCTGAACTGTCAAGAACGTCTGGCACTGCCGTGGTTTTGTGCGGTCCCGGCAACAATGGCGGTGATGGGTTCGTCGTTGCGCGGCTGTTGAAAGAGTGGGGTTGGGAGATCGAGGTTTTTCTGTTTGGCGATCCGGAAAAGTTGCCGCCGGATGCGAAGGCGAACTGTGAACGGTGGAGCAAAATTGGAGATATCGAAGGCAGTAATCCAGTAGCGGGCGAATTGCTGAAAGCCGACTTTGACCTTGTTATTGACGCCGTGTTCGGAACAGGGTTGTCGCGACCGCTTTCTGGAGACGCCAAGGCGTTTTGCCGTGAGATGTTCAAGGTTGGCATTGATGTGGCTATCGATGTTCCCTCTGGATATTGTTCCGATAGCGGGAAGTTTCTGGACGAGGAAACACAGTTCTACGATGGACCCGAGGTCGTCGGTCTCATTGTAACGTTCGAACGCAAGCGGCTTGGCCATAAAATTGGCCTTTTGGCGGATCAGGCGGAAACGTTGAAGGTCAAGGAAATTGGAATTGCCGATTTTGTTCCGTCTTTTCGACGGAACTCTTCCATTCAATACGAGACCGGGAATTCCCGCTGGCAAGTGTCAGAAAAGTACCCTTCCAATCTCCGAACGAACAAAGCGATGCACAAGTACTCTCATGGTCACGCCCTGATTATTTCTGGTGACTCCGGAAAGACTGGCGCGGCGCGATTGGCAGCGCGCGGTGCTTTGCGGATTGGGGCCGGGTTGGTAACGTTGGGTGTCCCGCCGGCCGCGCAGATGGAAGTTGCGGCGCAGGTCACGGCCATCATGTTGCAACGGGTTGAGGGTGGTGAGGGGTTGTCCGATGTTCTCAACGACGAGCGGTTGAATGCGCTTTGTCTTGGCCCCGGTCTGGGATTGGAGCGTGCGCAGGCGTTGGTTCCGGTTGCTCTGGCTGCAAATCGGGCGACAGTTTTGGATGCGGACGCTTTGACCGCGTTTGCGGACGACCCTGCGGTTCTGTTTGACCAATTGCACGATAATTGCGTTCTCACACCGCATGGTGGAGAGTTCGCCCGGCTTTTCCCGGATATTGCTGAGAAGTTGACTGCGGTTCCCACCAAAGGCCCAGCCTATTCCAAGGTCGACGCAACGCGTGAGGCGGCCACGCGGGCAGGGTGTGTGGTTCTGTTCAAGGGGCCGGACACGGTGATTGCCGCACCGGATGGGCGCTGTGCGATCAATTCGGCCCATTATGAGCGTTCGGCACCGTGGTTGGCGACGGCTGGCTCTGGCGATGTGCTCGCCGGGTTTATCACCGGGTTGATGGCGCGAGGGTTCGCCGCAATGCAGGCAGCGGAAACGGCGGCCTGGCTGCATGTGGAATGCGCGCGCCAATTTGGCCCCGGACTGATAGCCGAGGACTTACCCGAGCAATTGCCTGCGGTTTTTCAGAGTTTGGCTAAATGACGCATGGGCGGAAATTGGCCGTTTTTTTCAGCGTTCGGCAAGAAATAGCCGCACGTATACGCATCAGTGCATGTCATTCCTTTTGAAAGACTTCGGACAGAGTGGCAGACTTGTACGTGGATTTTCCTACCAACGAAATCTTGGTGGCCAAATCTTTGATATGATTAAAATTTACTTTCTGCCGATTTGAGCCGTAAGGCAGAAACTCTAAACGCGACTAACTCGGTTCCTTGCGGAGTGGCCCGTCACATCGGTTTTTCTTTTGGCGGTTGCCACAAACGAAACGTTCAAGGTGAATAAAATGACAGTGAATTTGAAACTCCCCTCGGTTGCCGCTGTTCTGGCGATGACCACGGCGATCCCTGCTGCTGCTGAACTAAAGTACGAAAACAACAGCGGCGGTTATGTGGTGCTGTACGGTCAGCTCGATCCGGTGATCGTATCGGTCGATGACGGCCAGGAGACCGAGACCCGGTTGCTGGACAATGACCTGTCCAACAGCCGCGTGGGTTTGCGCGTCATGCAGCCCTATGGCAGCAATGAGTTTATGTTCCGGTTCGAAACGGGTCTGGGTCTGCCAAGTACGGGGTCAGCAAACCAGAATGGCACCAACACAAGCGGTTGGAGCCGCGAAGACATCCGCCATGTCGATTTCTCGCTTAAAGGTGGATACGGCAAGTTTTCTGCCGGTCAGGGCAGCATGGCCTCGGACGGGGCCGCCGAGACGGATTTGTCCTACGTCGGGACAGCTTTGTATTCTTTCACAAACGATGAAAACGGCGCGTTTCTCTACCGTGGAGCAGACGGTGTCCTGAGTGGGATCACAGTTGGCGACTCGGCCAGCAACTTTGATGGCGCGCGCCGGGGCCGGGTGCGGTATGACACACCCGATTTCAACGGCTTCTCAGCGGCGATAGCTTATGGTCAGAACATCCTGTCCAGCAGCGACGATGACGATTATTACGATCTAGCGGTCAAGTACCGGAACACCTTCACCAACGGTGTCGAGTTCGCAGCGAGCATTGCCTACGCCGTAAGGGACTTCGACGGCCAACCCGGCGAGCGCAAGGATACCATCGGGTCCGCGTCGGTCCTGTTGCCCAGCGGGTTCAGCTTTACTGCGGCCCTCGGCACGCGGGACGATACCTCTGCTGGGGCAAGCGATCCAGATTACTGGTACACTAAACTTGCTTATGAAGGGGATTGGGTGTCCTGGGGTAAAACCGGCGTTGGTATCGACTATTTCGACGGTTCTGATTTTGAAAATCAGGGGTCCAGCACCAAGTCCTGGGGTATTGCCGTTGTCCAGCGGATCGACGCGATCAACACAGACGCCTACCTGAAATACCGTAACCACGATTTCGACGACACGGTCGACTTTGACAAGAACGAAGCCTGGGTACTGGGTGCGCTCTGGAAGTTCTGACGACGTTTCCCCGTAAACTAACGGCGCCCCAGTCTGGCTGGGGCGTTTTTTTTGTTCAAATCGGCGGCAAAACAAGGCTGATCTGGCCATTGCCTCTTGCACGTAAGCGGCTGGGCAAATAGAAGGCGTCAAATTTGCCCGGCGCGCCGTTTTGCGCGCCCCGAATCCTATGGGGACTACCATAATGCAGGTTACCGAGACGCTGAACGAAGGTCTGAAACGCGGCTACAATATCATCGTATCCGCAGCCGAGCTGGACGACAAAGTTAACGAGAAACTGGTCGAAGCGCAGCCGGAAGTCGAAATGAAAGGTTTCCGCAAAGGCAAAGTGCCGATGGCATTGCTGAAAAAGCAGTTCGGTCAGCGCCTGTTGGGCGAAGCGATGCAGGAAAGCATCGATGGTGCGATGAACCAGCATTTTGAAGACAGCGGCGAGCGCCCTGCGCTTCAGCCTGAGGTCAAGATGACCAACGAAGACTGGAAAGAAGGCGACGATGTCGAGGTTGCAATGTCCTATGAGGCGCTGCCCGCGATCCCCGAAGTTGATCTGAAATCTGTCGAGCTGGAGAAGCTGGTCGTCAAAGCAGACGACGCAGCCATCGAAGAAGCCCTGAACAATCTGGCCGAAACCGCTCAGGATTTCAAAGCGCGCCGCAAGGGTTCCAAAGCCAAAGACGGCGATCAGGTTGTGATCGACTTCGTCGGCAAAGTTGACGGCGAAGAGTTCGAAGGCGGTTCGGCTGAAGACTATCCGCTGGTTCTGGGTTCCAACAGCTTCATCCCCGGCTTCGAAGAGCAGCTGGTTGGCGTGAAGGCCGAAGAAGTCAAAGACGTCAACGTTTCCTTCCCCGAGGAATACGGCGCAGAGCATCTGGCCGGTAAAGACGCCGTATTCACCTGCACCATCAAAGAGGTGAAGGAACCTGTTGCTGCAGAAGTAAACGACGAGCTGGCGACCAAGTTCGGCGCAGAGGATCTGGCCGCGCTGAAAGGTCAAATCGCCGAGCGTCTGGAAGCGGAATATTCCGGTGCATCGCGCGCTGTAATGAAGCGTGGCCTGCTGGATGCGCTGGACGAGAAGGTCTCGTTCGACCTGCCGCCGTCGTTGGTTGAAGCCGAAGCCAAGCAGATCGCACATCAGCTGTGGCACGAGGAAAACCCGGAAGTGGAAGGTCACGACCACGCCGAGATCGAGCCCACAGACGAGCACAACAAGCTGGCCGAACGCCGCGTGCGTCTGGGCCTGCTGTTGGCTGAACTGGGCCAGAAGGCCGAGGTTGAGGTCACCGATTCCGAGATGACCCAGGCGATCATGAACCAGGCACGTCAGTACCCGGGTCAGGAACGTCAGTTCTTTGAATTCGTGCAGCAGAACGCTCAGATGCAGCAACAGCTGCGCGCGCCGATCTTCGAAGACAAAGTCATCGACTATGTCTTTGAACTGGCTCAGGTCGCAGACAAAGAAGTCAGCAAAGACGATCTGCAGAAAGCCGTTGAGGCACTGGACGAGGAGTAATCCTCGTCCGCCAATCCCCATGGGCGCAAAAAAATACGGAGCCGTCTGAAATTAGACGGCTCCGCTTGGGTGGCTTTAACTTATGAGGTGAGGGGGTCAGGCCTCATGAGCAAAAGCACGGGGGGTTCTTAGCAGAGCGGTCTTCTGCTCTGGCGTGAAGCGGTCCGAAAGCGCTTCGATCAGTTTCAGCACTGAATCAACTTCGGCTTTCGATGTTGCCGAACTCATCTGTTCGACAAAGTATTTTTCCAACTGCGTCAGAGGCTGGTGGTCATAATTCGCGGCACTTGGCTTGGCCTTTGTCCGTTCGACCAGTTCCAGGGCCTGTTCGTCGGTCAGGAAGACATCGTGTTCAATGTCGGCGTAATCCCGAATTCCAGCGATCCGTTCGTCCGAGCAATCCATCAACGCAGCCATGGCGACAACCTTACCCATCGGCTTGGCGGTTCCAAGATAGTCATAAGGCGCATTGCCGGACCGTTGCAGGACGCGGTTCATCACCGGATCGATCACGGCGATAGAGTCCAGAACACCGGCCATCTTGGCATATTCGAACGAGCCAATCATGATCTCGCTGGTGACATAGGATACCGAGTTTTCCCCACGTCCTCGCCCAAGCTTTTTGGTGTCGACGCAAAACCGGGTTGCTTCCCAGACCTGCGCGCTGCGGATCGGCGGTTCGCCGTCTAGGATTGAATGAAAAACATCGGACAGCATGTGTGGCCCGGTCGTTTGCAGTAGTCTCATGCACCCAACAACGTCCCCCTCGTCGTCGATGCTAACTACATGTGCTGGATGAAGGTCGTCAAAATGGTCGCGTTCGCGCCCATCAACGATATTTACATCCCAACCAAGGCGGTCGCCAAAAACGCGCGCGCGCAGTTTGTACATCTCGTCCAAGACATGCTTAAACTTATTCTGGTTGATACCATCAATTACGATGATCATTTCCATCCCCCTACAGTCTGGTTACCGTAAGGATGACGTTAACTAAGATTTGAGCTAAGACTATTGGGGGTTTCCCGTATTTTTTGATCTTTTTTGATTATCCTGGGGCAATTAGGCCCAATCCAATAGCTCTTCCAATGGCTTGCGGTGTTGTCAACGCGCCCATTTTTTCACGCCCGGATCGCATATGAACTTCGACGGTTCGGTGGGAAATCGACAGGATATCACCGATGTCTTGCTGTGATTTTCCGTCCGCAACCCACTGCAGGATCTCTTTCTCTCGCGTCGAAAGGGCTGGTAAATACAGTGCTTTGGCCAGCAGGCCAGACTGCATCACGGTATCATGCGCTGTAACTGCGGCCATCTGCAGGTCCCCCATCACATGTTTCTTCAGCTTTGCCCACTCGGAATCCGAGCAATTTCGGGTCACATTCAGCAAGCCACATTCCCCGTATGGGCCACGTACCGGAACGGTTAAGCCACGGGAAGTAATGCCAAAATCATGCGCGTCCCGAAAAACCGAATGGAACTTTTCGTCGTGATTAAATCTGCCCCAGTCTACCGGAGCGATGCTGAGCGCAGATTGATACAAGGTCGGATCGAAATGGTGGAAGCCTTGGCTGCCATAGTGAATCTTCCATTCGTCCGGGTAGTTGGCATACCCCTGAACGTCACCCTTTACAGGGTTAAAAGTGGCATAAGACGCGTAATCGAAACCCAATTCATCGCAGACAGCATTAATTATGTCGGCTGCCGACTTTTCCTCGTGGTCGATCGCGGCCAAGTCTATAAGTTTCACCTGTCCAACCCTTGCGGCGGCAAATCTTTCCCCAAAGACATGCCAAATCTGTCCATTTCACCGAATACGTTGCGTCAACTGTGGTGCCTGACGCAAGCTAATTATGCATATCGCTTAGGCATAATGCGTGGTTATGGCAACAGAATACCTTAGCGATTGCATAAGTCATTATTGCAACCTTTACGCTAATGACAAGTTATATCCTTACCCAACGTCACTCTGACCTTAGGCCAGTTTCAACCAGCATCCCGGCGGCCTTCGCCTCGGGGTAGTAACCTTTGGCATAAAGGAAGATAGCCCGCTTCTGGTCGCCATCTGACAAGAGCCACGCCCCACGCAGGTATTTTCCGGCGAACTCCAGATTGGTGTCTGCATCCAACAAACCCTGTGCGTTGCCTTTGTACCCCATGGATCGCGCTGTCGCGGGCAGGATCTGCAGCAACCCGTAATATGGCCTGTTGACGGCCCATGGCCGGTGCGTGCTTTCCCTTATGGCGAGCTTGTGCAACAGCTCGCGCGGCAGTTCATAATGGTCAGCCCACTTGTTGATTGATGCACGCAATTCAGGGGTTTCATTGGGGTATAGCGGAGGATCAAAAGGGGCATTGCGAGAGCTCTGCTTGCCATCCAGGCCGCCGCAGGCAGCCAGGGCAGGTGCGCCGAGTAATGCAACAAGTAAAGCGCGGCGCGTGTAGTGGGGCATGTGTAGTCTCCGGATGGGGTTTGGCCGCATGATAGTCCCGTCGAATGCAACCGCAAGCAGACACACAGTCCGCGCGCTGATTTATGCCGGGTCTCGTTGCGTCATAACTTGGTACCAGAGTGTTCCGTAATTATCAGGTCGGAAAGGCGCGTCGTTAAATTTCGACCTGGAACCACATAATGATATCGGCAAACCAGATCTTGTTCTCTGTCGCGCGAAACTGAACGGTGTTGTTGATCCCCGGGTTCAGGACGGTTCCGGGAAAGGCCTCCCATAATCCCCGAATGTCGCCGCCCGATATGGACGGGCTATAAACGAAGGTGTCGTTAATTTCGATCTGAAAAGCCCCTCCGGACGGCGTTGCCCAGGCTTTGAAGGCAAGGATAGGCTTCGCGCGGTTGGTTCCGATGATCAGGTTGGAAGGGATCGGGTCGCTGAAAGTCTGGCTTTCACCGGGGTTTAAAGAAAAAGAGCCATCATTCACGACGATGTAGTTGCACAAGGATGCCATAGTGGTTTCTCCTGTCGGATCGCGATCCGCCCAGATGTGCGATCACGCAAATTGCTAATAAAATGAACTTCAAAAAAATGCGGCTGGGGCGGCAGGGGCCGCGTGACCGTAGGATAGCATAATTTCAATCCAAATTCCTGGTCGTGCCTGACGTCACTCTTTGTCACGGTCTGGGGTTCGAACACAAAAAAAGGCCGCGCCCTTCGGCGCGGCCAATCAATCTTTCAAAGGCAGCCGGATCAGGCTTTGGCTTCGTCTTCCTCAGCCGGGGCCTCTTCGGCAACCAAATCGTCATCGTCGGAAGCTGCGGAACCGATATCGTCGAACAGTTCGGCGATTTCGAATTCTGCGGCGGCCTCTTCTTCGGCAGCCAGTTCCTGGATCGACTTGCCCGAAGCCTGCAGTTCGGCTTCTTCTTGCGAACGGGCAACGTTCATTTGGATCTTGACTTCGACCTCGGGGTGCAGCTTGACCGCCAGCGAGTGCAGGCCAAGCTCTTTGATCGGAGCGATCAGAGCAATCTGCTTTTTGTCGACGGTGAAACCAGCTTCGGTTGCGGCATCTGCGGCGTCACGCGGGGTGACCGAACCGTACAGAGCACCAGCATCCGATGCCGAGCGGATCACGATGAACTGCTGACCGTCCAGCTTTTCAGCCAGAGATTCAGCTTCTTTCTTGGTTTCCAGGTTGCGCGCCTCAAGCTGCGCTTTTTGGGATTCGAACGACGCAATGTTGGCGTTCGAAGCGCTCAGCGCTTTGCCTTGGGGCAGCAGAAAGTTGCGGGCGTAGCCAGGCTTGACGTCAACGACGTCGCCCATCTGACCCAGTTTCGCAACGCGTTCCAGCAGGATAACTTGCATATCAGTCTCTCCTTACTTCACAGCGTAGGGCAGCAGGGCGAGGAAGCGGGCGCGCTTGATAGCACGGGCCAGTTCACGCTGCTTTTTCGCCGAAACGGCGGTGATGCGCGAGGGAACGATCTTGCCACGCTCAGAGATGTAGCGCTGCAGCAGACGTGTGTCTTTGTAATCGATCTTCGGCGCGTTGTCGCCCGAGAACGGGCAGACCTTGCGGCGGCGGAAAAATGGTTTTGCGGCCATAGTATATGTCCTTTCGTCAGGCGTTGATCAGCGGCGCTCGCGGCGGCCTTCGCGCTCGTCGCGCTTCTGCATCTGGACCGAAGGGCCCTCGTTGTGCTCGTCGACCTTGATGGTCAGAACGCGCATAACGTCGTCATGCAGGCGCATCAGGCGCTCCATTTCCTGAACGGCGCCAGCGGGGGCGTCGGTCTTCAGGAAGGAATAGTGACCCTTGCGGTTCTTGTTGATCTTGTAGGCCATCGTCTTGACGCCCCAGTACTCGCTTTCGACGACGTTGCCGCCGTTGTCAGCCAGAACGGTGCCGAAATGTTCGACGAGGCTTTCTGCCTGCGCGTTGGACAGGTCCTGACGCGCGATCATTACATGCTCATACAGTGGCATGTGCACTCCTGTTTATATCAAGGCGCATTTCAAAGGCGGGGCCGGTTCGTCCTTCGCGACCCTGCCACGAGAGGCTGCGCGATTCATAACTCTTGCGAAGGATGGCCCCATATACACCATTCGCGTCGGGGGGCAAGGGCCGTCACACATGCCTTGGTGAAGTCGCGCTATTTCCATTGCGCTGCCCAATTCCTGACTCTTTTCGGCTCAAAGTTGTTTTGCATACCGGGAACTAACCGGACAGACCGAACCAAAGACGGCAACGTGAACTAGGGTACAGAGAAATGACCGCGATGAACACGAATACCATCGAGAAGTCTGCGAACAGCACGACTTATGATCAATCGGTTCCAATTCTTATCGCATTTGCGCCGAATTGGAGGGCACGCACTATTCTGGCACGCGTCGCCGGGGCGTTTTTGATCATTGTGGCGTTTTCCATGTGGCTGATGTCGGGTGCGGTGATGGCAACCGAGGTTTGGCCGATCAAACTGGCTGCGTCGCTGACATTCTTACTGATCGGCGTCAGCCTGCTGACCATTCAGGTGCTTGATGCGCGCCCCGATGCCTATTTTGATCCGATCCGCCGCGAAGTACGCGTGCTGCAAAAGAATGAAAACGGGCGTCCTCAGACAGTACTGCGCCGCAGCTATGACACCTTGGGTGGTGCACGGTTCGATGATGATCAGGTCGAACTCTATGATGTGGACGGCAGCCTGCTGATGAAGTTGCCGCTACAATCGGCGGATGTTGGCCGAGCGCTGAAGGGCCAATTGAGCGGAAGTGTAACGATCTTCGCCTGATTTTCACTTCTGTTCATTTAGGAACAGAAATTGTTAGAGAATAAGTCTTGTGTGCCGCCCAAGGGCGGCACATTTTTGTTGTTGAGCATTCCAACTGGTTTGCACTCACAACATTTTTGGAGATAGTCATGAAATCCACCCTTCTTGCTGCTGCACTGGCCGTATCGGCGACCTCGGCGTTTGCAAGCGCCGAGAAATACGTTTTGGACCCCAGCCACAGCCAGGTTGTCTTCAACTATAACCACCTTGGTTTTTCCACCACGACTGGCATGTTCTCGGGCTTTGAAGGCGAGATCATGTTCGATCAGGAAAACCCGGCAGATTCCAGCGTGAGCGTGTCGATGCCTGTGGTCGAAATGATCACCGGCTGGAAGCCGCGCGAAGATCACTTCATGACCGAAGACTTCTTTGGTGTCGCCGAGGGTGACCTGATTTCGTTCACCTCGACCGGTATCGAAGTCACCGGTGAAAACACTGCGAACATCACCGGCGATCTGACCATGAACGGTGTGACCAAGTCGGTCGTTCTGGACGCCAAGCTGAACCAGGTTGGCGAGCATCCGATGGCGGGCAAGCCCTGGGCGGGATTTGATGCCACCACCACACTGGTCCGCAGCGAGTTCGATCTGGGCCAGTTCGCACCATTTGTAAGCGACGAGGTTGAGGTTCGTATTTCGGTAGAGGCGCAAAAGGCCGAGTAAGTCTGCCTTGCATGCGAAAAGAAACCGCCGGGGCCCGTCAGGCCACGGCGGTTTTTTCTTTACTCGGCTTGGGTGGCTGTCAGTTCAACGGCTACCTTGACGGCAAAGGCCAGCGAGTCCTCGGTTGGTTGCGTCGTACCGACGTCGTAATCCATACGGTTCAGATCCAACTCTCCCTGCATCTTGGCGGTGCCGTCCTGCAGGTCCAACTCGAACGGCAGGACGACGTCCATGGTTTTGTCGCGAATGGTCAAAGTGCCGCGTGCCTCATAGGCCAGATCGGTCTTGAACAGATCTGCGGTAAAATTCGCGGTCGGGAACTGAGCGCTGTCAAAAAAGTCCGCGCCAAGGGCCTGTTGTGTCACGGTGCCAATGGTCAACGAGCCGATGGCGATTGTCACATCAACAGCTCCGGCCGGTCCGGGTTCCGCGGGGTCGTCGAATGTGATTGCCGCAGTCCAGTCGGAAAACGCGCCACTGACGGGGCTGCCCAACTGGGTGATCGTGATCGCCAGCGAACCTTCCTGCACCTGCCAGTCGGATTGCACCGCCTCCAGTTCGGCAGAAGCATGATCACCGGTCGGATGTGCCGAGTAGGCTCCGTCGAACCACCCGATACTAATAGCAACGGCCCAGACGGCGATTGCTGCGATGACGGGCGCAGGTGAGTGCCATTGCGTTGGCGGTTCCGGCAAATCAACCCGTCCGGGCAGCATGCGGCGCAATGTGCTGTCTTTGTCGATCACGTGGTGCTTGAGCGCGCCAACGATATGCAAAACCAGAGCACCCACCAGCACCAGCATCAGGACGAAGTGTAACCCGGCGCTTGTTTCGGCCAATGCGGGGGATTTGGGCACAAACGGCAGGTTCTGCCCGAACGGCCAGAGGATCGGTGCAAACCCTTCGGTGGCCGCATGGTGAATCCAGCCTGTCAGGGGAACCAGAACCAGCGAGCCATACAACAGCCAGTGGACGGTTTCCGCAGCAAATGCCTCGGGCTTGTTTTCAGCATTGAGCAACCCAGGCTTGGGTTGGCTGATCGCCCACAAGATACGGGCAAGCGCCACGAAAAAGACCGTGACACCGATAGTTTTGTGCAGCGAGAACAGCTGGGCCGCCTTTTGTAAGTCTTCCGGCGTTGTCGGAATATTCGGGTCCTCAATTGCGTGGGCCAGTTCGTTCGCAAACCATCCAATCGGAAGCGCCGTCAGAATGAGCAAGGCCGTCAGCCAGTGGAAAGTTTTTGAAACGCCCCCGTAGCTTTGGGTGGTGTTGGCAATGGGCATTGGTTCACGACTCCGATCTGTTTGCTATGGCCACCCTAAATGCAGCGCGGGCCGACACAATAGCCTCTGACGCACAGAATGCGTGTCAGGATGCAGAGCTTGTGCCGCTCGTTCACTCGGTTTACACCCCATCGCAACCTAACGTCATCCAAGAGGTTGCAATGACACGCGCGTTCGTTTTTCCGGGGCAGGGCGCCCAAACCATCGGTATGGGCAAAGCACTGGCCGAGGCCTATCCGGCTGCAAAGGCAGTTTTCGACGAGGTCGATGAAGCGCTTGGTGAAAAGCTGAGTAACCTGATTTGGGAAGGTGATATTGCCGAACTGACGCTGACGCAGAACGCGCAGCCCGCGCTGATGGCGACCTCGATGGCCGCGATGCGCGCGTTGGAGGCCGAAGGTGTTGCTGTCACGGACGCTGCATTTGTAGCTGGGCATTCGCTGGGGGAATACTCAGCGCTTGCAGCAGCTGGTGCGCTGTCGATTGCGGATACGGCGCGTTTGTTGCGGACACGTGGTCAGGCGATGCAAAGCGCCGTTCCCGTTGGTGAAGGCGCAATGGCCGCAATTCTGGGGCTGGACCTTGAAGCGGTGCGTGCCGTCGCAGAAGAGGCTGCGCAGGGCGAGGTCTGTCAGGCCGCGAACGACAACGATCCTACTCAGGTCGTTGTTTCAGGCGCAAAGGCAGCCGTGGAACGTGCTGCCGAGATTGCCAAGGAAAAAGGTGCCAAGCGCGCTGTGATGTTGCCTGTGAGTGCCCCGTTCCATTGTGCGTTGATGCAACCCGCTGCAGATGTGATGGCTGAGGCGCTGGCTGCAGTTGAAATCAAGGCCCCGGCAGTTCCGCTAATTGCGAACGTGCGCGCCGAGGCTGTCAGCGACCCGGACCTGATCCGTCAGTTGCTGGTCGAGCAGATAACCGGTTCTGTGCGCTGGCGTGAAAGCGTGCTGTATATGGCGGCACAAGGCGTGACCGAGACGTGGGAGATCGGTGCAGGCAAAGCGCTTTCGGGGATGATCCGCAAGATCGACCGCGCGATTGCTGGCAAGGCTGTAGGCACGCCGGATGACGTGCAGAATATGGTTAAGAGCGAATCATAAGAACAACGTGCGACGCAAGTTGCGCTGCAAAGGGAAGATCGAATGTTTGATTTGACAGGTAAGAATGCGTTGATCACCGGTGCGTCCGGTGGGATTGGCGGCGAGATTGCGCGCGTCCTGCACGGTGCGGGGGCCACGGTTGCATTGTCCGGCACGCGCGTGGAACCGCTCGAGGCATTGGCCGCCGAACTGGGTGAGCGGGCGCATGTCCTGCCATGTAACCTGAGCGACGGCGAAGCTGTTTCCGCGTTGCCGAAGCAAGCTGCCGAGGCGATGGGGTCGGTTGATATTCTGGTCAACAACGCCGGGATTACCCGGGACAACCTGTTCATGCGTATGTCGGACGACGAATGGCAGAGCGTGATCGACGTGAACATGACCTCGACCGCCAAGCTGTGCAAAGGCGTGCTGAGGGGTATGATGAAGGCGCGCTGGGGTCGGATCATTAACATCTCGTCCGTCGTCGGTGCCACCGGGAACCCCGGTCAGGCAAACTATGCAGCGTCCAAGGCCGGTATGGTCGGCATGACCAAATCCCTGGCCTATGAGGTTGCCAGCCGCGGTATCACGGCAAACGCGGTTGCGCCGGGCTTTATCACCACGGCCATGACCGACAAGCTGACCGACGATCAGAAATCAGGCATTTTGGGGCAAGTTCCGGCTGGTCGCATGGGTGATGCATCGGAAATTGCGGCGGCTGTTCTGTATCTTGCAAGCCCCGAAGCCGGATATGTTACCGGAACCACCTTGCATGTTAACGGCGGTATGGCCATGTTGTGACCGCGGACAGGGGCAGGTGCGAAAGCGTTTGCCTCGCGCGTTGTCTATGCTATAGGCGGCGCATAAATGCTGGGGTCGACCAAATGGTCGGCCTTCTACTTTCCCGGTCATCCGGGACCCAACCGCCCGCACCGGGCAAATCAAAGCCAGCCTGAGCGGGCAAGGGCAGAACCGGGCACTAGGCCCTGAAAACGGAATGAGGAATAGACATGAGCGACGTCGCAGATCGCGTTAAAAAGATCGTTGTTGAGCACCTGGGTGTTGAAGAAGACAAAGTGACCGAAAACGCGTCCTTCATCGACGATCTGGGCGCAGACAGCCTGGACACTGTTGAGTTGGTTATGGCCTTCGAAGAAGAGTTCGGCATCGAAATCCCCGATGACGCAGCCGAGACCATCCAGACATTTGGCGACGCCGTCAAATTCATCTCGGAAGCTTCCTAAAGCTTCGAAATAATTAAAAAGCGGCGCTTCCGGGCAACGGAGGCGCCGTTTTTTTGTGCCTTGTTCAATTCTGCCTTGCAAGGTGCCGTATTCGTTCGCAACCTTTTGCCCGAGGCACATAATTCAAAGCGGGCAGGGCATGATACGATCCACCCCTATGATCAATACGGCCCGTTTGACGCTGTGCGCCATGCGGCCAGAAGATTTCAACCGGTTCGCCGAGATTTGGCGCAACCCATGCATCGTACGACATATCGGCGGCAAGCCGCGGTCGCGCGGGGAGTCTTGGGATTCATTCCTTCGAAATGCCGGGCACTGGCAAATGGCCGGTTTCGGGCAATGGGCCGTGGTCCAGCAGTCGAATCGCCAGATGGTCGGTCAGGCGGGGTTCTTTTACGGTAACCGTTCGATCGGCGAAGATTTTGACAGTTTCCCCGAGGCAGGCTGGATTTTGGTCCCCGAGTCACAAGGGCAGGGCTTGGGGTTAGAGGCCGCGCAGGCCGCGCATGATTGGTTTGACCGGATCATGCCTGGGCCATTGGTTGCAATGGTGAATTCGGAGAATTCTGCCTCGCAAAAGCTGGCGAACAAGCTGGGGTATGCCCCGATGCGTGAATGCGCGTACAATGGCAGCGATGTTACGCTGCTGCGCCGCAATGGTCCGCCGCCGCGCCACTGACAATTTGAGACTTCCTGAATGCCGCAAACCGAACTTGGTTTGCCGATCCTGGTAAAAACGGGCTGATGTTCCGCGTGTATGGTACTCTGGATTTGCAGAGCGATTGAGCGGAGGAGCAAGCTCATGAGGATTTACCCCACGATGGAATTGCAGAACGGCCGGTGTGTCACACTGGACAAGGGCCGTCTGGACGACGCGATGATCTGGCATGTGAATCCGGCGGACACGGCGCGCAGCTGGTCTGCGGCTGGTGCCACTTGGATGCACCTAACGGATTTCGATGCAATCGAAGGCCGCGACACCAACGCCGAATTGGTCGAGGAAATCATCCGCACGTCTGAGATGTCAGTGCAACTGGCCGGCGGTATGCGGACGCGAGAACAGGTCGAGTATTGGATCGACAAAGGCGCGGGACGGATCGTGATTGGCACGCTGGCGGCCTGGGACCCGAATCTGGTCAAGGAGCTGGCCAAGCTTTACCCGGACCAAATCGTTCTGGCTGTGGATGTCTGGCAAGGACAGGTCATGACCGAAGGCTGGCGCAGCCAGAGTGCGTTTACGCCGGAAGCATTTATTGAGGCGTTCGAAGGTACGCCCTTTGCGGCAATTCTGGTGACCGATATCGACAGCGACATCGAAGACGTCGACGCGCAGCTGGGTCTGATCTCGGGTCTGGCGCAACTTTCGCGCACACCGGTAATCGCCAGCGGTGTCGTTCGGACATCAGATGACATCTCGCGCCTGGCCTATGTGCACAACATCTCGGGCGCGTTGGTTGGACGGGCATTGTTCCGCAAGACGGTTGACTTAGCGGATGCGCTTGATGTGGCCGAACAGGCTCACGAGCCGGTCGCTGAGTTCCAGTAAGTTTATCCCACAAGATATTGCCCCGGCTCTTTCAAATCTGCGAAAGGGTCGGGGCAAATTGTTTCGGCACAACCCGCACCGACGGACGGCCCGGCGAAATGGCGCCGGGATGGAATGTGCCGTTGCTCTTGCCCCCGGACCCCGGGCCGGGGTATGAGCGGTTCTCAAATAGGAAGCAGGCAAGAGGCATTTCATGCGCAGAGTCGTTGTAACCGGTCTGGGATTGGTCACTCCTTTGGCCAGCGGGGTCGAGGAATCTTGGTCACGGTTGTTGGATGGGGAATCCGGCGCAGGCCCGATCACCCAGTTTGATGCCGTAGAGAGCGGTGTCACCACGACCTATGCCTGCGAAGTTCCGCGCGGCGATGGAACCGAAGGGACGTTTAACCCCGACGATTGGTTGCCGCCAAAAGAGCAACGCAAGATCGAAGACTTCATTCTGTATTCGATCGCGGCCGCCGACATGGCCTGCCAAGATGCCAATTGGCTGCCTGAGGATGAAGAAGACCGCCTGCGTACAGGCGTTCTGATCGGTTCCGGTATCGGCGGTTTGGGCTCTATTGCTGAAACGGCAAACCTGATCCGCGATAAAGGTCCGCGCCGTGTGTCGCCATTCTTTATTCCCGGAGCGCTGATAAACTTGGCATCCGGTCAGGTGTCTATCCGCCACGGGTTCAAGGGGCCCAACCATTCGGTCGTGACAGCTTGTTCGACCGGTGCGCACGCCATTGGTGATGCCAGCCGCATCATTCGTGCAGGTGACGCGGCCGTCATGGTTGCCGGTGGCGGTGAAGGCTGCATCTGCGAGATCGGTATCGCTGGATTCAATGCGTGCAAGGCGCTGTCGACAAAGTATGCAGACGACCCGAAGAAAGCCAGCCGCCCGTATGACGTGGACCGTGATGGCTTTGTCATGGGTGAGGGCGCAGGCATCGTGGTTCTGGAAGAATACGAGCACGCCAAGGCCCGTGGTGCGAAGATTTACGCCGAAGTCTTGGGCTATGGCATGTCTGGCGACGCTTATCACATCACCGCGCCGTCCGAGGATGGCGATGGTGCCGAGCGTTCAATGAAAGCCGCCTTGCGTAGCGCGGGCCTTGAGCCTTCGGATCTGGACTATATCAACGCGCATGGCACATCGACCATGGCTGATACGATCGAACTGGGCGCGGTAGAGCGCCTGTTGGGCGATCACGCCGGCAAGGCCACCATGACCTCAACCAAATCGGCCACCGGTCACCTTTTGGGTGCGGCAGGCGCGATTGAGGCAATTTTCTCGATTCTTGCGATCCGGGATCAGGTGGCCCCGCCAACGATCAACCTGGACAACCCTGCCGTCGAAACTCCGATTGATCTGGCACCCAACGCCAAGCGTGAGCGTGAGATCAATGTGGCGTTGTCGAATTCGTTCGGCTTTGGCGGCACCAATGCCAGCGTGATCTTCGGAAAGGTCAGCTAAATGTTCCGGGCTCTTGCTTCGAACGCGCTGACTCTGCTGATCGTAGGCTTGTTCCTGATGGGCGGGCTGGTTGTGTGGGGGCAGTCGCAATACAAGGCCGAGGGTCCGCTGGAATCCGCCATGTGCCTGCAGGTCAGGAGCGGGTCGAATATGACCCGTGTCAGCCAAGAGCTTGAAGATGACGGAGCCATCAGCAGCGCCATGATCTTTCGCATGGCGGCGGACTACACGGATAAATCGCAGCAGCTGAAAGCCGGTAGCTTTCTGGTGCGCGAAGGTGCGTCGATGGAGCAAATCATCGATGAGATCACAAGCAGCGGTGCCAGCACCTGCGGGTCTGAGATTGAATACCGTATCGGTGTCACGCGCATCCAGACCCGGGTTCGCGAGTTGGACCCGGCAACGCTGGAGTTTGTCGAAATCGCTTCGTTTGATGTGACCGACGAAGAAATCCCTGCCGAATACGGTCAAAAACGTGAAGAGGCTGACACTCGGTACCGTGTGTCTGTTGCCGAAGGCGTGACCTCTTGGCAGGTGGCGCAAGGTTTGCAGGCGATTGAACCGCTGACAGGTGAGATTGCCGAGATCCCGGCCGAAGGGATGTTGGCGCCTGACAGCTATGACTTGGCGCCGGGCGATGACCGGATGACTGTTCTGCAGGCGATGCAAGACAAGCAACAATTGCGCATCAATGCAGTGTGGGAGAGCCGCCAAGGCGACCTTCCCATCAGCAGCCCAGAGGAAATGCTGATCCTTGCGTCGATCATCGAAAAGGAAACCGGTGTTCCCAATGAACGCGGGCAGGTTGCAAGCGTCTTTGTGAACCGGCTTGAGCAAGGAATGAAGCTGCAGACAGACCCGACGGTCATCTATGGTGTCACCAAGGGTCAAGGCACGCTGGGGCGCGGGCTGCGTCGCAGTGAACTGCGCCGTGCAACACCTTGGAATACTTATGTGATAGACGGTTTGCCACCGACACCCATTGCCAACCCAGGGTTGGCCAGCCTTGAGGCTGCCGTTGCCCCCGAAGAGACCAACTTTGTCTTCTTTGTTGCGGATGGCACCGGGGGGCACGCGTTTGCGGAAACCTTGCAGGAGCACAATCGGAACGTCGCCAAGTGGCGTGAGATTGAGGCAGAGAGAAACAGCTCAAGCAACTAAGAAAAAAAGGCCGCGTCGAAAACGCGGCCTTTTCTTTTTGTTATGCGGCGGGACGTCCGCGTGGACGACGACGTTTCGAGGACGCGGGCTTCGATGTCGAATTTGCCCCCTGCGGTTTACGCCCCCGTAACCCTCCGCGATTGCGGGTTTTCTTAGGCTCGGAAAATTCTGGCATGGTGCCGCTGGCGACCGGAATTTCGATCTTCATCAGCTTCTGAATCTGGCGCAGCTGATCCACCTCGTCCGGTGAGCAGAATGCGATAGCTTCACCTTCGCGACCAGCACGAGCTGTGCGCCCGATGCGGTGGACATAGTTGTCGGGCACCTCGGGCAGGTCATAGTTGATCACATAGGCAACACCGGGAATGTCGATGCCACGCGCGGCCACGTCGGTCGCGACCAATACGTTGATCTCTCCTGCCCGGAACGCCTTGATCGCGCGGTCGCGCTGTCCCTGGCTTTTGTTGCCGTGGATCGAGGCCGCGTTGAAACCATCGGCCACAAGGCCTTTCATCAGTTTCTCGGCTCCGTGTTTGGTACGGGAAAATACCAAGGTCAGAGCTTCCATGTCAGCGGACAGAATATCGCGGAGTTTCCGCGGTTTGCCGGCCCGGTCGACGAAATGCACAGACTGCGTGATCTTGTCAGCCGCTTTACCTGGAGGCGAGACCTGCACCCGCTGCGGGTTGGTCAGATAGGATTGGCTGAGTTCCTCCATCTGCTTCGGCATCGTGGCCGAAAACAGCATGGTTTGACGCGGCGTGCCCAGCTTGGGTGCAATTTTGCGCAGGGCGTGGATAAAGCCCATGTCCAGCATCTGGTCGGCTTCATCCAGTACAAGATGTCGCACCGAGCCGAGGTCAACGGCACCGCGTTCCATCAGGTCGATCAAACGCCCGGGCGTGGCGACCAGAATGTCGGTGCCGCGCGACAGGAACGAGATCTGTCTGCCGATCGACTGGCCACCGACCACGGTGGCCACGCGCAGCTTGGTCTTGTCGGTCAGGTTGCGCAGGCTATCCGCGATCTGGTTGACCAGCTCGCGGGTTGGGGCAAGGATCAGCGCTTTGGCGGTTTTGGGCGCGGGTTTGCCGGGCTGCGCCAGCAAGTGGTCGATCAGCGGCAGACCGAAGGCCAGCGTCTTACCGGTGCCGGTCTGCGCCAGGCCCAGGATGTCGTGACCGTTCAGCGCCAGCGGGATGGCCTGGTTCTGAATAGGGGTCGGTTGTGAGAAATTGGCACGTTTCAGTGCATCGTTGAGGGCTGGTGCAAGGCCCAGCATGTCGAAGTCGAACAAATAACTATCCTTTGTAATCCGCAAGGCGATAGCCGTACGGACAAGACGTGTCTGGCCACGCAGCGCGTGACCGGCAGGGTTTCCGCTAAACCTCGGGACGTGCAGGCGAACCCTGCGCCATCTGGCGTCGCGTCAAGAACCCTGCGTGAATGGGAACTAGGAGAAGTAGTGATGCGCTGTGGGGTCTGCTGCGACCGTCAATGCTCACGCGTCAGCGCTGTCTTAAGGTGGCAGATGCTAGTTTTGTTAGCATTTGTCAAGGCATGAATTGCGAAGTGGGAACATGTACTTGCTGCGGCCGTCAGGGAACGGATTGTTCAAAGAGAAAAACCTTGTCGGGCTGGGCTTTGAAAATCCTGAGGTGCTTCTTGGCTTTCATAACATCGGTAAATATCCGATCCTTAGGGGCGATGACTTTTTATGTATGACCGAAAAAGGATTCCAGAAATGTGCGCTAAAATACTTGTAGCTACCACTCTGACCGTGGTTCTAGCCGCGTCTTCAGCAATCGCATGCTCTCGGATCGTCTATGAAACGGCAGACGGATCCTTCCTCACGGGGAGGACGCTTGACTGGTTCGAAGATACTTCAACAGACATTTGGGCCTTCCCGCGGGGCATGGACCGTGATGGTGGTGCCGGAGAGAATTCGGTCAAATGGACGTCCAAATACGGCTCTGTCGTGGCAACGATCTATGACGGGGCTACTGTTGACGGCATGAATGATGGCGGGCTGGTCGGCAATGCTCTCTATCTTGCCGAGGCGGATTACGGGACGGAAAATGCCGGAGACAAACCTCTTCTTTCTGTCGGAGGGTGGTTGCAGTATTTTCTGGACAACTTTGCAACAGTTGAAGAAGCCGTTGCAGCTATGGAGCAAGAGCCATTCGTGATATTAGCGCCGATGTTGCCTAGCGGACATGAGGCAGGAGGGCATATCGCGCTATCTGATGCGTCTGGTGACAGTGCAATATTCGAGTATCTCGATGGCGAGTTGGTTATCCACCATGGCCGCGAGTTTACCGTCATGACGAATTCTCCTACTTTTGATGAACAACTCGCTATCACCACTTATTGGGGTGAAGTTAATGGTCTTTCATTTTTGCCCGGAACCCATCGGTCTTCCGACCGGTTTGCGCGGTTGAGCTGGAATCTGAATGCCGTTCCCTCGTTTGAAGACAAAAACGATGCGACGGCGGCGGTGTTCTCTCTCGTGCGATCAATTTCCGTACCATTTGGAGTCACGGATCCGGAACGCCCAAACATCGCGTCAACAACCTGGCGTACGGTCGCTGATCATGAGCTGGGTCGGTACTACTATGAGAGCGTGTTCAGCCCTACATTGTTTTGGGTGGATATCGAAAACCTTGATCTCTCCGATGGGGCTTCTACCCTGAAACTGGAACTTGGGGAAAAGCCCATCCTTGCGGGCGAGGTTTCGGCCAGCTTTGAACCTTCCGAGCCATTTCTTTTTCTCGGCGATACGTAACGTTGTAATCACGGATCTCAACCACTGACGCCCGTCTGCCACATGGCCCTATCAGTAAAGGTCTCTTAACTATCAGCGCACGTTACCCGTTGCGCCGTTGTTGCGCAAAGCATTGACTTTGCGCGCTTTCTCGCGTATAGGTTGTGTCATGCTAGAAGAGGTGGGCGACGGCCCCGGGGCGACCCGGCGGCCGTTTTTCGTTTCTCTCGTGCGGAGATCACTCACGCATGAGGTCACAGGCACACATGACTTTGATTACCCCGGAAGAGCGGATGTCCCAGACGGCTGATTTGTTGCAGTCGCTTGAGAGATCCATTCGCGATCTGCGCCAAGCAGCGGAAGAACTGCGCAAACAGATCGGTGCCGGGGAGGATGCAGATCTTGCTGGTTCAGCCAAGCAACTCGGGCAGTTAGAGGGGCTGATCCGAAGTTGTCAGAAAGTGGAGACAAGCTTTGTCGAACAACATCACAGACAAGCCGGAATTGCCCAAGGGGGGTATGCGCTCGACCTTGAGCGCGCTCGATTTGAGGTTGGGTGCAGGTTGGCTCGCCTCCGCGCCTGCTGCGGTTCGGGACAGGTTTCTGAGTGAGATCGGGGAGGGGGGGCTGTGCGCCCTCCCTTTCCTGTTTGAGTTCTGGGCGCTGCCGCATCAATTGCCACCCGAGGGGGATTGGCGGTCCTGGGTGATCATGGGCGGGCGCGGTGCTGGTAAGACGCGGGCCGGGGCCGAATGGGTGCGACGGGTGGTCGAGGGGTCTTTGCCGCTGGATCGCGGCGAGGCGCGTCGTGTGGCATTGGTGGGTGAGACATTCGATCAGGTACGCGATGTGATGATCTTTGGCGATAGTGGGATATTGCAATGTTCGCCGCAGGATCGGCGACCTGTCTGGAAGGCGTCCGAACGGAAACTGATCTGGCCAAACGGAGCTGAGGCGCAGGCGTTTTCAGCGCATGATCCCGAAGGGTTGCGCGGGCCTCAGTTCGATGCAGCCTGGGTGGATGAGCTGGCCAAGTGGAAGAAGGCGGGCGAGACCTGGGATATGCTGCAGTTTGCGCTGCGCTTGGGGGATCGGCCTCGGGTCTGTGTGACGACCACGCCGCGCAATGTGCAGGTTTTGAAGGAATTGCTGGCATCTCCGTCCACCGTGCAGACCCATGCGCCAACCGAGGCGAACCGGGCCAATCTGGCGGACTCGTTTTTGGACGAAGTGCGCGTGCGTTATGCGGGCACACGGCTGGGGCGGCAGGAGTTGGACGGAGTGCTGTTGTCGGATGCCGAGGGGGCGTTGTGGGCCGGGGCGATGCTGGACGCGGCGCGAGTTGAGAATGTACCAGAGTTGGACCGTATAGTGGTCGCGCTGGACCCAGCGGTGACGGCGGGCTCGGATGCGGATGCCTGCGGGATCGTGGTGGTCGGCGCGCAAGTGCAAGGGCCGCCTCAGGACTGGCGCGCCTATGTACTGGCCGACCGGACGGTGCAGGGCGTTGGCCCGGCGGGCTGGGCGCAGGCGGCGATAGACGCGATGGACGAGTTCGGGGCGGAACGGCTGGTGGCCGAGGTCAATCAGGGCGGGCAACTGGTGGAAGAGGTCGTGCGGCAGGTGGACCCTCTGGTTCCTTATCGCGCGGTGCGGGCCTCACGCGGCAAGGTCGCGCGGGCCGAGCCTGTGGCGGCGTTGTACGAGCAGGCGCGGGTGCGCCATGTCGCCGGGCTGGACGCGCTGGAGGAGCAGATGTGCCAGATGACCGCGCGTGGGTTTGAGGGGCAGGGTTCGCCCGACCGGGTGGATGCTCTGGTCTGGGCGCTGCATGAGTTGGTTGTGGGGCCTGCGGGGGTGTATCGGCGGCCTAGGGTGCGGAGTTTGTAAAAAGAACAATCGACCGAGTTAGTCAGACCAATTCGTGCGTTTAACATCCAAAGTGAAAGCTTCTACTTGCTGGTAGAATGTAGTTTCAGTCCGCATTGAGTATTTAGAAACCGTGCTCCGACTTTAGCCTATTAACTAATCGTCCCATCACAACAAGTCCAAGCTGCCCAAATTTACCGGCTTCTTGTTTTGAGATTGGCTCAGCGAGCCACTTGTCGTTCCAATAGTATCGAGGGAGAAGTTCAATAACCTTCCAATTCCCATGAGTTTGTGCTGCTTCGGCGAGCACTTCTATCAAGCTCTCAGGCAATTCAGAGTAGATCTTACTAAAGCGTGTGTCGTCAGCGGTCGTACGCACGTCGTAATGTGAAACGCCCCCTTCCCAATGACCGTTGGCCTCCATTTGTCTAGAAGCGTAATCCGTCCATTGAACTTGCTGCTCGTGACGACTGAGATACCCAGTCTTTGTTAAGCTTTGAACCAATGCTTCTTGTTTTGAATCGGGTGTGAACAACCCTCTCGTACTGCTGAGACAACCTACGCGGCCATGCGCGATAAAAAACTGGAAGAAGAAGTTCAAAAGAGTATTAAGGTCTTTAGATGTCAGGTCCTTATGTGTTTCAATCACCTTGATCACAGCGGATTCATCAACCTTGAGAACATACTCAGATGGTTGTTCTCCTTTTTCGCACAGCCCGATTTTTACAAGTAAGTTACCGCCTTCACGCCCTGCGTAACGAAACTCAGGATCGGGTCCGGATGTTGATGACAGCTGATTAGCTACGCGTCTGTATAGCAGTAAGGTGATCTGCGCAGCTAAATTTCGATCTATTCGACTTAGTAGATATTGAGTCATGCTTGGCTGCTCCTTACGCTCTTGAGAGTATCAGTATGACTCGGTTTCCCGCGACATGTTTGCTTACGAATGCTGTATGAAAAACTCTAGTCTGTTCCTGAAGTGATCATAGGCATGGAAGAGGTAAAGGGTTGATTTGTTTGGGAGCAGCGGTGGTGATTCAAGTATTTGGGTACTCTGCAAAGGAAGAGATTCCCGTTGCTCACCCCCCGTACGCCATATTCCCGAGGCTTAAACTTCTTTCCGTCATAACTCCTTTCAACAAGCCGGGCAGAGCGGCGGCAGAAAGGAGCACAGATGGTATTCGATTTCTTGCGTCGTGGATCGGCTAAGGCAGCGCCTGAGGCGAAGGCGAGCGCAGCGGGGCCTGTGGTGGCGTGGCAGACGGGCGGGCGCGTGGCGTGGAGCCCCAGAGACGCGGTGTCGCTGACGCGGACGGGGTTTTCGGGGAACCCGGTGGGGTTCCGCTCGGTCAAGCTGATTGCCGAGGCAGCGGCGGCGTTGCCTTTGGTGCTGCAGGATCAGGCGCAGCGCTATGACGTGCATCCAATCATATCCCTAATGCGCCGTCCGAATGCGGCGCAGGGGCGGGCGGAGTTGATGGAGGCCTTGTTTGGGCAGTTGTTGCTGTCTGGGAACGCCTATGTCGAGGCGGCACAGGCCGAGGATGGATTGCCGGTTGAACTGCACGTCTTGCGCTCGGACCGGATGAGCGTGGTGCCGGGGGCGGATGGATGGCCCAAGGCGTATGACTATACGGCGGGCGGCAAGACGCATCGTTTCCCGGCTGATGCGATCTGTCATATCAAGTCATTCCACCCCCAAGACGATCACTATGGGTTCTCGCCGATGCAAGCTGCGGCGATGGCGATTGATGTGCATAACAGCGCGTCGCGGTGGTCGAAATCTCTGCTGGACAATGCCGCGCGGCCTTCGGGGGCGTTGGTGTGGAAGGGCGGCGATGGCCATGGGGTGATGGCCGAGGATCAGTTCCGCCGCTTGTCCGATGAGATCGAGCAGAACTATCGCGGGGCGCGCAATGCAGGCCGTCCGATGGTTCTGGAAGGGGGGCTGGATTGGAAGCCGATGGGTTTCTCACCCTCTGACATGGAGTTTCAAAAGACCAAGGAAGCCGCCGCCCGCGAGATCGCACTGGCCTTTGGGGTCCCGCCGATGTTGCTGGGAATTCAAGGCGACGCGACCTATTCGAACTATCAGGAGGCCAACCGGGCGTTTTACCGCCTGACCGTTCTGCCCTTGGTGACGCGGGTGGCGGCGGCGGTGTCGGAATGGCTGGTGGGCTTTACTGGCGAAGAGTTGGTGTTGAAACCCGACCTGGATCAGGTGCCAGCGCTGTCGGCGGAGCGGGATGCGCAATGGGCGCGGGTCAACGGCGCCGAGTTCCTGACAGACGCTGAGAAACGCATGATGCTGGGGCTACCGGAGCGTGCAGATGGCTGAGGGGTATCCGCCGTTTGATTGTGCGCCGGGCCTGCGTCTGGCTGCGCATGAACGGGTGGCCGAGATCCAGCACGCGCATTTATACAGGCGGCTGGATCAGATCGAAGAGATGATGGAGCGGCTGGAGAAACGGCTTTGGCTGACGGTCTATGGAGTCGTTGCGGTGATCCTGGCGCAAGCGTTTCAGTCAATTCTGGTGGTGTCGCCATGAATTCAAAGGCTTATGAGGAGGTGTTCATGGATTTAGAACACAAGTTTGCGCGGTTTAGCGATGGATTGTCGGTGACCGAGGACGCGGTGATCGAGGGCTATGCCAGCCTGTTTGGGCAGGTCGATCAAGGGAGCGATGTAGTGCAGAAAGGCGCATATCGCAGGTCGTTGGCTGGGCTAACGGCGGCAGGTCAGCGGGTCAAAATGCTGTGGCAGCACGACCCGGCGCAACCCATCGGTGTCTGGGACGACGTGCGCGAAGATGAACGCGGGCTTTGGGTCAAGGGACGTATGTTGGAAACCACGCAGAAAGGCCGTGAAGCTGCGGAATTGATCCGGGCCGGGGCCATTGACGGGCTGTCGATCGGCTATTGCACCAAGCGGGCCGTGAAAAATGAAAAGGGCCATCGGGTCCTGACCGAACTGGAGCTGTGGGAGGTGTCGCTTGTGACTTTTCCGATGCTGCCCAGTGCGCGGGTGACGGCAAAGGGGACGACCCCGGACGCCGAGGACACCCTGCGCAGTATTGCCGAGGTGTTTGATCACGCCCGGCAGGAGCTGGCGCGAACCTAGCGCGCCTCAATCCCACCCAAACAAGGAAGTTCTGATGAGCAAGACCGAGACCCCGGCCTTGACCGGAGAGGGTGTGCCCCTGGTTCAGGAGGTGAAGCAGGCGATGACTGGCTTCGTGAGCGAATTCAAGGGCCTGAAGGCTGAAGTTAAAACTAAACTGCAACAGACAGAAGAGCGACTGACCATGCTGGATCGTAAATCAATCACCGCGGCGCGCCCGCATCTTGCGGCTTCAATCGAGGACGGTGCGCCTCATCAAAAGGCTTTCGACGCCTATGTGCGATGCGGTGACGATGACGGCCTGCGCGGCCTTGATATGGAAGCCAAATCGCTGTCCAGTGCCGTTAACAGCGATGGCGGATATCTGGTCGATCCGCAAACCGCCGAGATGATCAAGTCGGTGCTGAAATCCACGGCCTCGATCCGTTCGATCGCTTCGGTGGTGAATGTCGAGGCGAACTCGTTCGACGTGTTGATCGACCACACCGACGTGGGCGCGGGCTGGGCGGATGAAAGTTCTGCCGCGACCGAGACGGCGACCCCGTCGATTGATCGCATCTCGATTGCCTTGCACGAGCTGAGCGCGCTGCCAAAGGCGTCGCAGCGCCTTTTGGATGACAGTGCGTTCGATGTCGAGGGATGGCTGGCTGGTCGTATCGCTGACAAATTTGCCCGCGCCGAAGCGGCGGCGTTCATCTCGGGCGATGGTGCGGACAAGCCAAATGGCATTCTGAACCATGCCAAGGTCGACAATGATGTCTGGGCTTGGGGCAATCTGGGCTATGTCCCGACCGGCATTGACGGCGGTGTCGACGCGGATGCGATTGTCGATGTGGTCTATGCGCTAGGCGCGCAGTACCGCGTCAACGGCACCTTCGTGATGAATTCGAAAACCGCCGGAGTGATCCGCAAGCTGAAAGACAGCGATGGTCGCTTCCTCTGGTCTGACGGTCTGGCTGCCGGTGAGCCCGCGCGCCTTATGGGGTATCCGGTGCTGATTGCTGAGGACATGCCGGATGCGGGCACTGACAGTTTCTCGATTGCCTTTGGTGATTTCCAAGCCGGGTACACTATTGCGGAGCGCCCTGATCTGCGCGTCTTGCGCGATCCGTTCAGCGCCAAGCCACACGTTCTGTTCTACGCGACCAAGCGCGTCGGCGGTGACGTGAGTGACTTTGCCGCGATCAAGCTGGTGAAATTCGGCACCGCCTAAGTGGTGACGGATCCGGGGGGTCATTGGCCCCTCGGGCGCGGGCGCGGGCCGGGGTGAGATCCCCTGCGTTGTCTAGCTGCTCCCCTCCGTCCGAGCAACGTGGGGCGGCGCGTGCCCGTCATTTTCCTGAGTGAGGCCCCCGGAGGGGTCCGAGATTGCGGAGTGAATGGATGATGTTGATCGAAGAAACCGCCATCGCGGATGCGGCGCTGCCGGTGGATCAGTTTAAGGCGCATCTGCGGCTGGGCACGGGCTTTGCCGAAGACAGCGTTCAGGATGATGTGCTGAAAGGCTTTCTGCGCGCAGCCGTTGCGGCAATCGAAGCGCGTACTGGCAAGGTTCTGATCGAGCGCGATTTTTCCTGGAGCCTGAACGTTTGGCGAGACCAGTTGGGAGAGGTGCTGCCAGTGGCACCGGTCACCGAGGTCAAGAGCGTGACGCTGGCAGATGCAGAAGGTGCAGAGACTGTCGTCACCACGGATAGATACCGGTTGGAAAAAGATGCCCAGCGTCCCCGTCTGCGCCCCGTTGGGGCACTGATGCCGAAGATGACAAAGGGCGGTTCTGTCAGGATCGTTTTTGGCGCTGGGATGGCAATGGATTGGGGCGGGTTGCCCGCGGATCTGGGGCAGGCGGTGCTGTTGTTGGCCGCGCATTACTACGAATACCGCGATGAGACAGCGCTGGGTGCCGGGTGCATGCCGTTTGGTGTCACCAGCCTGATCCAGCGCTATCGCACAGTTCGGTTTGGTGCAGGGGTCGTGCAATGAAAGCGCCGCGGTTAAACAGAAAGCTGGAGTTGGAGGCGCCCGTGCGCGTGGCCAATGGGTCAGGCGGATACACCGAAACTTGGGTGCCGCTGGGCACGGTATGGGCCGAGGTTACCGCGCGCAGCGGGTCCGAGTGGCAGGTGGCTGGCGTCCCGATATCGCGGGTCGGCTATCGCATCGTGGTCCAGGGTGCGCCCACAGGCTCCACCATGCGGCCATCGCCGGATCAGCGCTTTGCAGAGGGCGCACGTCGTTTTGTCATCCGCGCTGTCGCTGAGCGTGATCCGCGCGGCCATTACCTGACCTGTTTTGCGGATGAGGAGGTGGCAGCATGAGCTATGGCGTTTCAGCCGCCCTGCAGGCGGCGGTTTTCCAGCAGCTGTCCGGTGACAGCCGAGTAAACGATCTGTCAGGAGGCGCGATCTATGACGCGGTGCCAGCCGGAGTAGTACCACAGACTTATGTGACGCTGGGACCGGAAGAGGTTCGTGATGTCTCTGACCGATCGGGTGGGGGTGCGGTGCACCGGTTCACGGTTTCGGTCGTGTCCGAAGCCGCAGGGTTCGGTGCCGCCAAGACCTTGGCCGGTGCCGTGTGTGACGCGCTGGAGGATGCAATGCCCAGCCTCGACCGCGGTCGTCTGGTGGGCCTGTGGTTCGAGCGCGCCTCGGCCCGCCGCACCGGGACCGGTGGAGCGATCCGCCAGATCGACCTGAAATTCCGCGCCCGCGTGGAAGACGACTAACCAATCAACGGAGAGAGCATATGGGTGCCCAGAACGGCAAGGACCTGTTGGTCAAAGTGGATATGAACGGCAGCGGTCTGTTCGAAACTATCGCGGGATTGCGCGCCACGCGCGTCAGCTTCAACGCGGAAAGCGTGGATGTCACCAGCCTGGAAAGCCAGGGAGGCTGGCGCGAACTTCTATCGGGTGCCGGGGTCAAATCGGCTTCGATATCCGGTTCAGGCGTGTTCAAGGATGCCGGGACCGATGAACGAGCGCGGCAATTGTTTTTTGACGGCGAAACACCGGATTTTCAAGTCATCATCCCGGATTTCGGCATTGTTGCCGGGTCGTTTCAGGTCACAGGTGTCGAATATGCGGGCTCGCACAACGGCGAGGCGACCTATGAGATGAGTTTGGCCAGCGCCGGCGCGCTGAGTTTTACGGCGCTGTAAGCCGATGGCCAATCCGTGGACAGGCGAGGTGGCTTTGACCATCGATGGAGAACGGCGGGTGCTCAAGCTGACGCTGGGTGCTTTAGCGGAATTGGAACAAGAGCTGGGTGCCGCTTCGCTGGTGGAACTCGTGCAACGGTTCGAAGGCGGAGCCTATTCCAGTGGTGACGTATTGGCACTGATCGTGGCCGGGTTGCGCGGCGGTGGCGGCGACGTCAACCGCACCGATCTGCTGAGCGCCGAAATTGAGGGTGGCCCGATGGCAGCTGCGCGTGCGGCAGCGGAGTTGTTGGCGCGGGCCTTCATGGTGCCGGATCAGGCATGAGCGGGTTCAACTGGCCCGCCTTGATGCGGGCCGCGCTTGTCGGTCTGCGTCTGACGCCGGATCAGTTCTGGCGACTGACCCCGGCCGAATTGCAACTGATGCTGGGGCAGGGCGCAGGGATCCCGGCGATGAACCGGTCTGGCTTGGATGCGTTGCTGAAGGCCTACCCGGACAAATTACAAGGAGAGCGTGATGACGGATCGTGACGGGTTTGACGACTTGCAGGAACGCGGCGATGCGCTGGGAGACTCGCTGGGTGACGCGGCATCTATGGCGGCTGCTTTTGACGGCCAGATGAAACGGATCAGCGCGGCGTTTGAGGAAACCGGAAAGGATGTCGCGACGCTGGAACGCGGCATGTCCAGCGGGTTGCGCAAAGCCTTCGATGGCGTAGTGCTGGATGGGATGAACCTGTCCGATGCGCTGGACGTTTTGAAGAACTCAATGATCCGCACGGCGTATTCGGCAGCGATCAAGCCGGTGACGGATCACTTTGGCGGGATGCTGGCCGGAACCGTTGGCGGTCTGGTGCAGGGGCTTTTGCCATTTGCCGACGGTGGCAGTTTTTCGCAAGGCCGGGTGATGCCTTTCGCCAATGGCGGCGTTGTCAGCGGCCCAACCACATTTCCCATGCGTGGCGGAACCGGGTTGATGGGGGAAGCCGGACCCGAAGCGATCATGCCTTTGGCGCGCGGGTCGGACGGTAAGCTTGGGGTGCGCACCTCGGGAGGTGGGCGTGCCGTCAATGTCGTGATGAACATCACCACCCCGGACGTGCAGGGGTTCCGTCGCAGTCAAAGCCAGATTGCGGCGCAGATGAGCCGCGCACTGGGGCGCGGCAATCGCAACAGGTAACTTGAGGGAGCAGGCCATGAATTTCCATGAGGTTAGATTTCCCGCCAGCTTGAGCTTTGGTTCGGTTGGCGGCCCCGAGCGGCGCACATATATCGTGACACTGACCAACGGGTTTGAAGAACGCAACACGCCCTGGGCCCATTCAAGACGACGCTATGATGCCGGGCTCGGGATGCGCTCGCTTGACGATATCGAAGCGCTGATTTCGTTCTTCGAGGCGCGGCAGGGGCAGATGTTCGGATTTCGGTGGAAGGATTGGTCTGACTTCAAGTCGGGCGCAGCAACGGCTGAGGTAGACAATGCCGATCAGGTCATTGCACGTGGCGACGGCAAGACAACCGAGTTCCAGTTGTTGAAAACCTACAACTCTGGCGGGTTCAAATACGTCCGTCCGATCCTCAAACCAGTTCTAGGGACCGTCAAACTTGGCCTTGAGCAGGACGAAATGCGCGAAGGCGTGGATTTCGAGGTAGATCTGGCGCGGGGTCGGGTCACGTTTACGAACGCGCCACCGCAAGACGTCGAGATTACGGCAGGGTTCGAATTTGACGTGCCCGTTCGTTTTGACACCGACAAGATCCAGACCAGCGTGGCCAGCTTTCAGGCAGGCGACGTGCCCAACGTTCCGGTGGTCGAGGTGCGGGTCTGATGGGCGGTAATGCACAGGGGTTGCAGGAGCATCTGCAAAGCGGGATGACGACAACCTGTCGATGCTGGGCCATCACGCGCACGGATGGGCAGGTATATGGGTTTACCGATCATGATATGGAGCTGCGCTTTGACGGGCTGGCCTTCAAGGCGAGCAGTGGTTTGACCGCGGCAGCGATCGAACAGGCGACGGGCCTTTCGATTGACAACTCCGAGGCGATGGGCGCGCTGTCCGATGCAGCAATCAGGGAAGAAGACATCGAGGCCGGGCGGTTTGACGGCGCTCAGGTCCGAGCCTGGCTGGTGAACTGGGCGAACCCCGAACAAAGGGTGTTGCAGTTTCGTGGTTCGATTGGGGAAATGCGTCGCGGCGGCGGGGCGTTTCATGCTGAGCTGCGCGGGCTGACGGATCTGCTGAACCGGCCGTTGGGACGGATTTATCAAAAGCCCTGCACCGCAGTGCTGGGCGATGGTGCCTGTCGGTTCAATGTGGCTGCAGCCGGTTTTCAGGCAGAAGCGGAGATTGTCAGCCTGTCGGCGGGCAGTGTGCTTCAACTGAAAGGGGCGGACGCGCCGGATATGGCATGGTTCGAACGTGGTCGTTTGGATGTGATTTCCGGCACGGCCTCGGGTCTTTGGGCGTCGGTGAAACAGGATGAGCGTATCACGGGCGGGCGCAATGTCACCTTATGGACGGGGATCAGTGGCGGACTGACAGTCGGTGATCGAGTCCGGCTGACCGCCGGGTGCGATAAGCGCATGGAGACCTGCCGAAGAAAATTCAACAACCTCATTAATTTTCAAGGTTTTCCGGACTTGCCGGGCGAGGATTGGGTGATGGCTGTTCCTAAGAAAGACAAACCGAATAAAGGGGGCAGCAGACGATGACAGTAGACCGGCAGGACATAGTTGCAGAAGCGCGCCGATGGCTAGGTACGCCGTATGTGCATCAGGCGTCCGTTAGGGGCGCGGGGGCGGATTGTTTGGGATTGCTACGCGGCATCTGGCGCGCGCTATACGGAGCTGAGCCGGAGTCCGTGCCGAGCTACAGCATGGACTGGTCAGAGCCACAGGGGGATGAACGCATGTGGGATGCGGCCCGCCGAAATTTGACATCAAAGCGGCCCTCGGAACTGGCAGCAGGCGACGTATTGCTGTTCCGCATGCGCGATGGCGGCGTCGCCAAACATGTGGGTGTTGTCAGCGAAACCGGCGCGGTCCCGCGGTTCATTCACGCATATTCCGGGCACGGCGTTGTGGAAAACGCCCTGAGCGACCCTTGGCGTCGCCGGGTTGTCGCCTGTTTCGCATTCCCGCTGGAGGTCAAGTAAATGGCTACGATTGTACTTTCCGCAGCCGGGGCTGCTCTTGGCGGCTCGATCGGTGGCACTGTCGCGGGTCTTTCCACAGCGATCATCGGCCGGGCTGTCGGCGCAACGTTGGGGCGGGTCATCGACCAGCGGCTGATGAGCCAATCTGTGATGGGTGGCGGCAGCGAGGTTGTCGAAACCGGGCGTCTGGATCGTTTCCGCCTGACCGAAACCGGAGAGGGGGCTTCGGTCACTACCGTGTTCGGACGTATGCGTGTCGGTGGGCAGATCATCTGGGCGTCGGACTTTCTGGAAACCCGCAGCACCAGCACGGCAACGCAATCCACGCGGGGCGGAAAAGGGTCGCGGCGGCCAAGTTCGGCCACAACAACCACGACCACGCATACCTACAGCTATTCGATCTCGCTGGCGATTGCCGTGGGCGCTGGGCAGATCTCTGACATCTCGCGTATCTGGGCCGATGGTGAAGAGCTTGAGCGCGCCGGGCTGAATGTGCGCCTGTACAAGGGCACCGACAATCAATTGCCTGACCCGTTGATCGAGGCGGTCGAGGGCACCGGACAGGTCCCTGCGTACCGGGGCACCGCATATGTGGTGATCGAGGACCTACAGCTTGCTGCATTCGGCAACCGGGTCCCGCAGTTTTCCTTTGAGGTTGTCCGACAGGAACAGCCGGGGCTGCCCGACACACTCGGTGCTGTTTCCCGGATCGTGCGCGGCGTGGCGATGATCCCGGGTACGGGCGAATATTCTCTGGCCAACAGGCAGGTGAATTATTCCAAAGGGCAGGGGCAAAGCTGGGCTGCGAACGTGCATTCGGCTTCGGGCGTTTCCGATCTGGTCACCTCGACCCACGCGCTGAATGCTGAATTGCCCGCCTGCGATGCGGTGTCGCTCGTCGTGTCCTGGTTTGGCGACGATCTGCGGTGCGGTCATTGCAAGGTGCAGCCAAAGGTCCTGCACAAAGAGTTTGATGGCAAGATCATGCCGTGGAGCGTATCAGGCGTATCCCGGGCGGCTGCCCAGATTGTTCAGATCGAAAACGATAGACCTGTCTATGGGGCGACACCGGCGGATGCGTCCGTAATCGAAGCGATCCGGCATCTGAACTCATCCGGTAAGCGGGTGATGTTCTATCCCTTCATCCTGATGGATCAGTTGCGCGGCAACGGTCTGCCCGATCCCTGGTCCGATGCCACCGATCAACCGCACCTGCCGTGGCGAGGGCGGATCACGCTGAGCGAGGCACCAGGCCGCAACGGGTCTCCGGATATGACTGCCGGCGCCGATGCGCAGGTTGCGCAGTTCTTTGGCCAGGCCCGCGCAAGCAACTTTGTCGTCGGCGATGGCACCGTCACCTATACCGGCCCGCAGGAATGGGGTTTGTTCCGTTTTATTTTGCACTATGCGGCGCTCTGCAAGGCAGCTGGTGGAGTGGCGTCGTTCTGCATCGCATCCGAGATGCGCGGCCTGACGCAAATCAGGGGCGCGACCGGGTTTCCTGCGGTGGCGCAGATGCAAATCCTCGCGGCTGAAGTGCGCAAAATCCTCGGGCCGAACACCAAAATCGGCTATGCGGCCGACTGGAGCGAGTATTTCGGTTACAAACCCGTCGATGCTGGCAGCGACCGGTACTTTCATCTGGATCCGCTTTGGGCCGATGACAATATCGACTTCGTTGGTATCGACAACTACATGCCCCTGTCCGATTGGCGGGACGGAGAAGATCACGCCGACGCCAAAGCGGGCGTAGATGCGATCTATGATCTGGACTACCTGCGCGGCAATGTTGAAGGTGGGGAAGGGTACGACTGGTACTACGCCTCGACCGAGGAATCCAAAGCGCAGATCCGGTCTGCGATCGAAGATCAGGCGCATGATGAGGCCTGGATCTGGCGATATAAGGATATACGCAACTGGTGGTCGCAACCGCATCACGAACGGATCGGAGGCGTGCGTCAAGCCAATCGGACCGCATGGGTGCCTCGGTCCAAGCCGATCTGGTTCACGGAACTGGGTTGTGCGGCCATCGACAAAGGCACCAATCAGCCGAACAAGTTTCTGGACCCGAAATCCTCGGAATCCAAGCTGCCGCGCTATTCCAACGGTCTGCGGGATGATTTCATTCAGGTGCAATATCTCAAGGCGATTTTGGGCTATTGGTCCGAGGCAAAAAACAACCCGGTTTCCAATACTTACGGCGGTCACATGATTGATCTGTCCAATGCCTATGTCTGGGCCTGGGATGCGCGGCCATATCCAACCTTCCCGAACCTGCAAAGCCAATGGAGTGATGGTGAGAATTACGCGCGGGGGCATTGGCTGAACGGGCGGTCGGGGTCGCGCACGCTGGCATCGGTGGTGACCGAGATTTGTCACGGGGCTGGCGTGACCGACATCGACACGTCGCGCCTTTATGGTGTGGTGCGCGGCTATGCCATCGAACAGGTCTCGGACGCGCGATCCGCCTTGCAGCCGTTGATGCTTCGCTATGGTTTCGATGCGATCGAGCGGGATGGCGTATTGCGGTTCCAGATGCGCAATGGGCAACGCGCCATCACACTGGATCAGGAGCATCTGGCGCTCAGCTCGGATATTGAGGCCGGTATCGAACATCGCCGCGAAGCCGAGGCTGAAATGACTGGCCGGGTGCGCTTGCGCTTTGTTCAATCGGATGGGGATCATGACATCGTCGCGGAAGAGGCCGTTCTGCCCGACACGCGGACCCATTCGGTGTCCGTCAACGAGATGCCCCTATCCATGACCCGTGCCGAAGGTCGTCAGACGGCGGAACGGTGGCTAAGCGAGGCGCGGGTGTCCCGCGAAACCGTGCGCTTTGCGCTGCCGCCTTCGTTGGGGCACATCGGCGCGGGGGATGTCGTCAGCCTGGATGAGGGCGGGCAGGGTGCGCGTTTCAGGATCGATCGACTGGAACAAGCCGAGATGCAATTGGCAGATGCCGTTCGGATCGAACCAGGAATATACACGCCGTCTGACCTGCCTGATGACCTAGCCTCGACCAAGCCCTTTGTCGCCCCGGTTCCGGTTTTGCCGGTGTTCATGGATCTGCCGCTGATAACCGGCTCAGAGGTGCCGCATGCGCCTTTCCTGGCTGTGTCCGCCGACCCCTGGCCTGGCAGCGCCGCAGTGTATTCGGCCGTGAATGATGAGGATTATACCTTGCAAGAGGTTATCTCAGCACAGGCTGTCATCGGGTTTACCCAAACACCTCTGCGGCGGGCCGGCGTCGGAGTTTGGGACGACGGTGCGCCGCTGCGTATCAGGCTGGTCGATGGCTTGCTGGAATCGCGCCCGCGCGACGCTTTGTTGAATGGTGCCAATCTGGCCGCAATAGGGGACGGAACGCCCGGCAACTGGGAACTGTTCCAGTTCGCCAGCGCCGAACTTGTGGGTCAGGGGACCTACGCCCTATCGGGGCGCCTGCGCGGGCAATTGGGGACGGACAGTGTCATGCCTGAAACCTGGCCTGAAGGTTCAACTTTTGTCTTGCTCGATGAAAGAGTGTTCCAAACCGGGCTGTTGCGGTCTGAAAGGCGGGTGGCGAAACACTATCGCATCGGACCCGGAACGCGTGCCTATGACGATCCTTCTTTCCTCCACCAGGTTCACGCCTTCGACGGCAACGGACATCGGCCATATGCTCCGGTGCATGTCAAATTGGCAAAAATCGGAGCGGGTGACGAAATCTCGTGGATCCGTCGAACCCGGCTGGACGGCGATGGCTGGGATGGATTTGACGTGCCGCTAGGGGAAGAGACTGAATCCTATCTGGTGAAAATCAGGATCAACGGGTCAGTAATACGCGAACAGGTTACGTCAGAGCCGCGCTGGACATACCCATCAACGATGAAAGCCGCCGATGGCGTAACCGGCACTTACGAGGTTGATGTGGCACAGATATCAGCCAGCTACGGGCCGGGTCCCGCCTCACGTCTTCTGGTTGGGTAAGGCACGTATGCGTCCTGTTCTGCACGGCGATGTAAGTGCCGCGGCGCGGGTGTTGCTAAACGCGCCGCCTTTCGACCGGGAACGCCTGTGCACCAGAATGATCAACGAAGCTGAACTGGCCGACATCTATGTCGGCCATACAGGCCGGCTACACCCGCTTTTTGGTAATGGCTCATTGATGACAGTGGCCCGAACCCGGCCATTGGCCAACGAGCCAAACTTTGACGATTTGCAATATTGCCAGTGTTTTGAGATGGTTCTGCGATGCCTGGTTCAATTCCGCGTTACCCGGAGGCGCAGCTGACGCACTTGCTGGCCGCTGGGTCAAGGTTCAGACGACCCACCGGAATCTCTTCGCCGCAATCCTCGCAATACCCGAATTCACCATCTTTGATCCGTGTCAGGGCCACTGACAATCGGCGTGTTTCGATATCCCGATTCGCTTGCTGAGCCTTGGCCATGGCCTGATTTTGCAGGGCGTCCATCCGGCTGAGCCGCCCGACCGCCTGTTGGTCCAGTTCAACAACTGCTTGTGCCTCGGTTCCAAGCGCAGAATGCGCGGCCAATTCGTCCAATCGCGCGCGGATACGGGCATCGAAATCCTCCAACTGGGTTTCATTCATTTTCGTTGCCCTGCAGATCACGGGTTTGCGTTTGGTGATTTTACAACTAAATGGCATTCTAGGCGCAGCAAAGGATGAAAAGCCATGTTCGAAACGCGCAGCCACGTGACCCCCGTCGACCCTGTTTGGGATCGCATCACCGCCGAAGCTCAGTCTGCAGTTGAGATTGAGCCTTTGATGGGTGGGCTGGTTCACGCCTGTATCTTGCACCACCGCAGCCTGGAACGGGCGCTGTCCTACCGGATTGCGGCCAAGCTGTGCTCGAACGAAATGTCGATGATGGTGCTGCGCGAGATCGTGGACGAAGCCTATGCCGACGACCCCGCACTGCTCGAAGCTGCGCGCGCGGATTTGATGGCCGTCTACGAACGCGACCCGGCCTGCCACCGCCTGTTGCAACCAATCCTTTACTTCAAAGGGTATCAGGCGATGCAAGCCTATCGCGTGGGGCACTGGTTGTGGCGCAAGGGGCGTTATGATCTGGCGTACTTCTTTCAGATGCGCTCGTCCGAGATTTTCGGGATTGATATCCACCCCGCGGCAAAGATCGGGAAAGGTATCATGATCGACCACGCGCATTCGATCGTGATTGGTGAAACGGCGATCGTTGGCGACAACGTCTCTATGTTGCATTCGGTGACCCTTGGCGGGACCGGTAAGGAAGAAGAACAGCGCCATCCCACGATTGGCGATGGCGTGCTGATCGGGGCAGGTGCCAAGGTTCTGGGCAATATCGTAGTTGGGCATTGCAGCCGTATTGCTGCAGGCTCGGTAGTGCTGCAGGAAGTGCCTGCGTGTAAAACCGTGGCCGGAATACCGGCCAAGATCGTCGGAGAGGCCGGGTGCGATCAACCCTCAATCTCGATGGATCACATGCTGGGCAAAGACCAGTAATTCAAGTCAGTTCAAGCGGTCGTTCTTTTTGATCGACCGCTTGCGTCGCTGTTCTTCACGCCGCTTTTTTCGTTCTTCTTTCCTTTTCGCGCGTTCAGCTTCTCGTTTGGCCGTTTCGGCTGGATCAGAACTAAAGGCGGAATGTTCACCCGGATAGGTATTGGGCTTCGCCGCCGCAACCGTCGGCATACCAAACACAAGGGCTGCAACCAGCAAGAAGTTTACCGAATAGGTGGAAGTCATAGGGCACCTGTGTCCGTGATTTTCATTCAGACAAGGTGGTTGACGGTAGGTGTCGGTGCAACACGCGCGGTGATCACAAGCGCTCACATGACGGTTGTGATCTGGTTGGGTCGCGCCGGTCTGGTATCGGCGCGACCCTAATTTTTCCTTAGGCCAGCATGACCATCGGGTTTTCCAGATTGTCCACGATGGCCTTGAGCAGTTCAGCCCCAAGGGCACCGTCTATGACCCGGTGATCGACCGACATGGTAACGGACATCACGGTCGCTACGGCCAGCTCTCCGTCATCTCCGACGATCGGTTTTTTGACACCTGTTCCAACCGCGAGGATGCCCGCATGCGGCGGGTTCACGATGGCATCGAAATTGTCGATGCCGAACATGCCGAGGTTCGAGACCGCGAAGGTGCCCCCCTGATATTCATGCGGGGCCAGCTTGCGCTCGCGGGCACGCCCGGCAAGGTCCTTCATCTCGGTCGACAATGCGGACAGCGATTTAGTGTCGGCGTCCTGCAGAACCGGAGTAAACAATCCGCCTTCGATGGCGACTGCGACAGCCACGTCCGAGGGTTTAAGTTGCAGAACCCGGTCACCGGCCCAAACGGCGTTACATTCGGGAACCTGTTGCAGCGCGTTGGCGACGGCCTTGATGATGAAGTCGTTGACGCTCAACTTTACGCCGCGGCCTTCCAACTGCTTGTTCAGCTGGCTGCGGAACTTGAGCAGCGCGTCCAGCTTGATATCGCGGCGCAGGTAGAAATGCGGGATCGTCTGCTTGGCCTCGGACAGGCGGGCAGCGATGGTCTTGCGCATCCCGTCAAGCTTGATCTCTTCGTAGTCGCGACCTTCGTACATCCGGGCAACAGCATCCGCGGACGGACCGGCCGGAGCTGCGGCGGCTGCCGGTGCAGCAGCGGCGGGTGCGGATGCGGCAGCCGGAGCCGGGGCAGTTGCAGTTGCGCCTTCGACATCTGCTTTCACGATCCGCCCATGTGGGCCAGAACCAGCGATCTGCGCCAGATCCAGACCTTTCTGGGCCGCGATACGGCGGGCCAGCGGAGATGCGAAGATCCGACCGCCATCCGCCTTGGCCGGAGCAGCCGGAGCAGGGGTGGGCGCCTCGGGTGCCGCTGGCGCGGCAGCCTCGTTGCTCGCGGCAGCAGCAGGAGCAGCCGCCGGCGCAGCGGCAGGGGCTGCGGCAATGTCATCGGCGCTTTCGCCGTCTTCCAGCAGCACCGCAATGGCAGTGTTGACTTTGACCCCTTCGGTGCCTTCAGGGATCAGGATCTTTCCTACCACGCCTTCGTCAACAGCCTCAAATTCCATCGTGGCTTTGTCGGTTTCAATCTCCGCCAGCAGGTCGCCGGACGAGACGGTGTCGCCTTCCTTGACCAGCCATTTGGCAAGGGTGCCTTCCTCCATGGTCGGCGACAGGGCGGGCATCAGAATTTCTGTAGGCATCTGTCTGTCGCTCCTTACCGGTAGGTCACTTGTTTGACGGCGGCGATCACTTCTTCGGTTGTGATCAGGGCCAGCTTTTCCAGATTTGCGGCGTAAGGCATCGGGACATCCTTGCCGGTGCAATTGATGACCGGCGCGTCGAGGTAATCGAACGCTTCCTGCATCACCACGGATGAGATGTAGCCGCCGACCGAGCCTTGCGGCCAGCCTTCTTCGACGGTCACCAGACGGTTGGTCTTCATCACCGAGTTGATAATCGCGCCTGTGTCCATTGGCCGGATAGTGCGCAGGTCGATCACCTCGGCACTGATACCGTCCTCGGCCAGCTTGTCGGCGGCCTCAAGCGCATATTGCATGCCGATGCCAAAGCTAACGATGGTCACGTCCGAACCTTCGCGCCAGATACGTGCCTTGCCCAGCGGGACGGTCAGGTCATCCACTTGCGGCATGTCAAAAGAACGACCGTAAAGGATTTCATTTTCCAGGAACACGACCGGGTTGGGATCGCGGATCGCTGATTTCAACAGTCCTTTGGCGTCAGCCGCCGAATAAGGCATCACAACTTTCAGGCCAGGCACTTGCATATACCACGCAGCGTAATCCTGGCTGTGCTGCGCACCGACGCGAGCAGCGGCACCGTTGGGGCCACGGAACACAATGGGGCAACCCATCTGACCACCGGACATGTACAGCGTCTTGGCCGCCGAGTTGATGATCTGGTCAATCGCCTGCATGGCGAAGTTGAAAGTCATGAACTCGACAATTGGTTTCAGACCAGCCATGGCGGACCCGACGGCAATACCAGCAAACCCGTGTTCGGTAATCGGAGTGTCGATCACGCGCTTGCTGCCGAATTCGTCCAGCATGCCCTGGCTGATTTTGTAGGCGCCCTGATACTCGGCGACTTCTTCGCCCATCAAGTAAACGTCTTCGTCACCACGCATTTCTTCGGCCATCGCGTCGCGCAGCGCTTCACGCACGGTCTGCTGGACCATTGGTGCATCCGCCGGCCAGTCAGGGGACAGATCCACCTTGGGTGCCGTAGGTGCGGTTGCAGCGGGGGCGGGGGCTTCTGCTGCCACGGGGGCAGCCTCAGCCACCGCCGCGCCTGCGGGCGCAGCCGCCGGGATGGCCGAGGCGTCTTCGCCTTCTTCAACCAGCACAGCGATAGGGGTGTTCACTTTAACACCTTCGGTGCCTTCGGCGATCAGGATCTTGCCGACGATGCCTTCATCGACGGCTTCGAATTCCATCGTCGCCTTGTCGGTTTCGATCTCGGCCATGATGTCGCCGCTGGATACGGTGTCGCCTTCCTTGATCAGCCACTTGGCCAATGTGCCCTCTTCCATTGTGGGCGAAAGGGCGGGCATGAGAATTTCGGTTGCCATGTCTTAGTCGTCCTCTCAGGCGTAAATGTCGGTCCAGAGCTCTTCGACGGAAGGCTCGGGGCTTTCTTTCGAGAATTCGGCGGCTTGATTGACGATCTCTTTGATCTCTTTGTCGATCGCCTTCAGATCATCCTCGGTCGCGTGTTTACCGGTCAGCAGCAGCTCGCGCACATGTTCGATCGGGTCGCTTTGCTCACGAACCTTCTGAACCTCTTCGCGGGTGCGGTACTTGGCCGGGTCGGACATCGAGTGGCCGCGGTAGCGGTAGGTCTTGATCTCGAGGATATAGGGGCCTTTACCCGCACGGCAGTGCGCGACAGCCTTTTCCCCTGCGGCTTTGACCGCAAGTACATCCATGCCGTTGACGATCTCTCCGGGGATGCCGAACGCTTCGCCGCGGTGGTAGATATCCTTGGTCGAGGTCGAGCGCGCCTGCGCGGTACCCATGGCGTATTGGTTGTTCTCGATCACGAACACCACCGGCAGATCCCAAAGGGCGGCCATGTTGAAGGTCTCATAGACCTGGCCCTGGTTCGCGGCGCCGTCACCGAAATAGGTGAAGGTCACGCGACCATTGCCCTTGTACTTGTCCGCAAAGGCCAGTCCCGCACCCAGCGGAACCTGTGCGCCAACGATGCCGTGACCGCCATAGAAATGCTTCTCTTTCGAGAACATGTGCATTGAGCCGCCCTTGCCCTTGGACAGTCCGCCAATGCGGCCGGTCAGTTCGGCCATCACGCCACCCGGATCCATGCCACAGGCTAGCATATGGCCGTGGTCGCGGTATGAGGTAATACGCTTGTCACCTTCTTCGGTCGCAGCCTCAAGGCCAACAACAACGGCCTCTTGGCCGATATAGAGGTGGCAGAAACCGCCAATCAGACCCATGCCATAGAGCTGACCGGCCTTTTCCTCGAATCGGCGGATCAGCAGCATTTCACGGTAGTATTCGGTAAGTTCTTCCGCAGAAACATTTGGTTTCTTTGTGGTTTTTCGCGCAGCCATTGTGGCGATCTCCCCCTCTCGGCAAGATAGTTTAGCGTTAAACTATCTCATAAAGCATTTGTTGCTTTCTGGCGAGGGGAAATGTGACGCAGCGTCCGGCAAGGCAGAAATCAGCGCGTGATCATGCGGTTAACCCGTGGGGCGGCATCCATAGCTGGGGGGAGGTCAGCGAATGACGATCTCATCCGAGCGGATCATGCCAAGCACGGACCGCGCCTGCTGATCCAGAAGATCCAGATCCAGGTAATTGTCTGACAGGCGGCGCGTCAGGTTTTCCATTTCCGTGATTTCGGCGTCAAGTTTGGCCAGGTCGCGCGACAGGGCGTCCCGTTCCGCTGCAATCTCGACCCGTCGGAACAGGCCATAGTCGCCCTGCACGGCGGCGAAGGTGAAATAAACACCCAGCGTGAAAGCCACCATGAAGAATACAACTGAGCCCAAACCGGGCCGATGGGAACGGGACACTCTGTTTACCGCCGTATGAAGTCTGCCTCAAAAACGTGCCCTTTTTGGACATCTGCCTGCACTATGTCACAGGTGATTCGGCTTGTGAATCCCTCGATTCGCAATTTTTGATGATCAGCAGAAAAAATATGTTCGCCTGATGAATTTGGCTGGGTTGAAAAGTGGTTACCGCCAGGCTTCAAGCGCCTGATTGCGCTGCAGGGTTTGTTCTTTCATACAGGCCCAATAGAACATGGGGGCCGCGCTACCGTCGCTTTCCAGCTCGGGGTCACAGGTCGCGTCACGATGTTTCAGCCAGTCGCGTTGCTCGGTCAGCAGGGCTTGGCCATCACCACGCGTGTCCGATAAGGGTTTGATCTCTGACCAAAGGCTGTTCAGATCCTGATCTACCACTTCCCATTTCTCTTTGGCGCAAAAATTGAGATCGAGCTGTGTGTGCCCGTTGCAGTGGGATTGCGCATATGTCGTGACGGGCAGCAGGGTGGTGGCAAGGACGGCAACAGCTTTCATGGTGCATCTCCCGGTTTGACGAAGAGAGTACCATGAATGCCGATTGCCAGGCAGATAGGGGTTACTGATCCAGTGCCGCAACACCGGGCAGCGTTTTGCCTTCCATCCATTCCAGGAAGGCACCCCCTGCAGTCGAGATGTATGAAAAGTCCTTGGCAGCACCGGACGCATTCAGCGCAGCGACCGTGTCACCACCGCCTGCGACCGACACAAGCTGTCCTGACCGTGTCAGCTCTGCCGCTTTCAGGGCTGCTGCGTTGGTGGCAGCATCGAATGGTTCAATCTCGAATGCACCCAGCGGGCCGTTCCAGATAAGCGTTTGGCTCTTGTCGAAAATCGCAGTGATTTCCGCAACGGTTTCCGGACCAGCGTCAAGGATCATGCCGTCTTCGGGGCATTGATCAGCTGGCAGGATCTGATTGGGGGCGTGGGCCTCGAACTTTTCGACAACCACGACGTCGCGGGGCAGGACAATCTGACAGCCGGTTGTTTCGGCCTTGGTCAGAATCTCGGCAGCGGTGTCTTTCATCGCGGTTTCCGCCAGCGATTTGCCGACATTCACGCCTTGTGCGACGAGGAAGGTGTTCGCCATGCCACCGCCAATAATCAGGTAATCCACCTTTTCGATCAGGTTGCCAAGCAGGTCCAGCTTGGTCGAAACCTTGGCACCGCCGACAACCGCAGTGACCGGGCGTTTAGGCGCGCCGAGCGCGGCTTCCAACGCGCTCAGCTCTTGCTGCATCAGGCGGCCCGCGCAGGCGGGCAACAACCGGGCCAGTGCTTCAGTCGAGCTGTGCGCGCGGTGTGCGGCCGAGAAGGCATCATTACAATAGACGTCGCCCATCTTTGCCATGCCGGCAGCTAGTTCCGGGCTGTTTTTGGTTTCCGCCGCGTGAAAGCGAGTGTTTTCGAGCAATAGCACTTCGCCGCCGCTGAGGTTTGCTGCCGCTGTTTCTGCCTCGATCCCCACGCAGTCATCGCCAAACCGAACCTTGGTGCCAAAGGCCGTCTCCAAAGTCGGAACAAGCTGCTTCAGCGACAGGTTTTGGCGACGTTCGCCGCCTGGGCGTCCGAAATGCGCCAGCAGGATGGGCTTGCCGCCAGCTGCCAAAATGTCCTTCACGGTTGGCACGATGCGCTCGATACGGGTGGCGTCGGTCACCACGCCGTCGACTACCGGCACGTTGATATCCACGCGCACCAACACGCGTTTGCCGTTCAGGTCCATGTCGTCCAGTGTTTTCCAGCCCATCGCGCAATCCTCGACAAATATGAAAGTGACTTAGGCGGTTCTTTTCCTGCATTTTGCCGTCAGGTCAATGCGTCACTTGGCATTCCCGCGCCCTGCGCATAGGTATTTGCGCAAGATAAAACGACAGGAGGGCCTAATGGCCGAGATCAAGGATCCCGAAAACACAATCATCGTCGAACTCAAAGACGGCAATGTCGTCATCGAGCTGTTGCCGGATGTAGCACCGCAGCACAGCGCTCGCATGAAGGAACTGGCGCGCAGTGGTGAGTATGACAACGTGGCCTTTCACCGTGTGATCGATGGTTTCATGGCGCAGACCGGCGATGTTCAGCACGGCGACATGGAAGACGGGTTCAACCTGCGTATGGCGGGTACCGGCGGGTCGTCTCTGCCCAACGTTCCGGCGGAATTCTCGAAGCTGCCGCATGACCGCGGCACGCTGGGCGCAGCCCGTTCGCAGAACCCGGATTCGGCGAACTCGCAGTTCTTCATCAACTTCGGCGACAACCATTTCCTGAACGGCCAGTACACTGTTTATGGCCGTGTCATCGACGGAATGGAGCATGTGGACGCCATCGTACGAGGCGAGCCGCCAGCGAGCCCTGACCGCATGATCAGCGTCAAGGTGGCGGCTGATGTATAAGCTGGCCGCCGCTTTTGCCTTGCTGGCCAGCCCTGCGCTGTCCACGGGTCTTGAGGTCGAGATCGAAGGTGAGGGGGCCAACGGCACTGTCACCATCGACCTGTTCGATGATATTGCCCCGAAACATGTTGAGCAGATCGCTGCTCTGGCCAATGAAGGCAAATACGATGGCGTGGTTTTTCACCGCGTGATCGATGGCTTCATGGCGCAGACCGGCGACGTGGAACATGGCCGCCTGGGTGGTGACATGCGCCGCGCCGGAACCGGTGGTTCCGACCGTGCAGACCTTCCGGCAGAGTTTTCGGATTTCGAATTCGACCGGGGCGTGGTTGGCATGGCGCGAGCGCAAGACCCCAACAGCGCCAACTCACAGTTCTTTATCATGTTCGAACCGGGCCCGTTTCTGAACGGCCAGTACACGGTTGTTGGTCAGGTGACCGACGGCATGGACGTGGTTGACGCGATCAAACGCGGTGAGGGCCAGAACGGCGCCATTATCGGTCAGCCGGACGTGATGAAAAAAGTCACCGTCACCGAATAATCCTAGAACCCGGCGCTGGCACCAGCGCCGGGTTTTTCGTCATTGGTCGATGAAGCCCCTGATCGCTTGCGTGTATGCATCCGGGTCTTGAAACGACGCAAAGTGACTAACGTCTTTCAAAATCAACAGATCAGCATCGGGGATCGCCCCGGCAATCGCTTGCGAGTGTTCGGTCAGGATCGCCTCGTCATGTTCGCTTTGTACGACCAGAGTGGGCACAGTTACCGATTGCAGCCCCTCAAGCCCGCCGGGCTTTTCCGTGGCCCACATGGCCGCGACACCGCCCAGAAACGCATCAAACCCGTCCGGGGTGGGGGACATGGCGGCGTAGTCCCCGGCCATCATTCCGACGTAAGCCCCGAAGACTTCGTTGGTTTCGACTGAGGGATCGATCCCATCCAGCGTGACATTGCCCGCATGGGCGAAATGGCTGGCAAGACGGTCAGGCGCAGTTGTCGAAATCGTGTATCCAATGTTGGCACCATCCGACCATCCAACCAGATGCACTTGTTCGACATTCAGATGATCCAGCAGCGCCAGATAGTCCTGCGCCAGCAATTCATAGCTGTAGGTGCTGCCATCATTGGTTGACCGGCCATGTCCTCGGGTATCTGCCACAATCACGCTGTGGTCGCTGGCCAGATCAGCCACTTGTGCTGCCCAGATATCGCCATGCGCCAGACCGCCATGGATCAGCAGCACGGGCGTGCCCTCTGCCGATCCATAGGTGGCGTAATACATGTCGATGCCATTCACGCTGGCGGTACCACTGGACGCGGCCTCGGGCATGGCAGGCGCTTCGGGGATTGTCAGCCAGGCATCCTGTGCCAGTCCCGCTGTCGCGGTCAACGTTATCGCAGTGACCATCAGTGTTCGAAGCATGTCTACCTCCCTGGTTTCGCGTCGTCTCGTCAGGGATGATAGCTTAGGAAGAGGAAAGCGGGGGAAATAATCCCCCGCTTGGCCTTTAGTCGTCTGTTGTCATCGCCTTCCAGATCAATGCGCCGATTGCGCCACCGATCAGAGGTGCGACCCAGAATAGCCAGAGCTGCCCAAGGGCAGGCGCGTCCGCGAACAAAGCAACCCCTGTGGACCGGGCCGGGTTGACCGATGTGTTGGTCACCGGGATCGAGATCAGGTGGATCAATGTCAAACCAAGCCCGATGGCGATGGGGCCGAACCCGGCAGGAGCGCCGCTGGAAGTGGCCCCCAGGATGATGATGATGAAGAACGCGGTCATGACGATCTCGATCACCAGAGCGGACATCAGTGAATAGCCCTCGGGTGATGCCTCACCATAGCCGTTCGAGGCAAACCCACCCACGCCTTCAAAGTTAGGCGCACCGCTGACGATCAGATACAAGATCGCAGCTGCAGCAATCGCGCCGATAACCTGAGCGATCCAATAGGGGATAAGGTCCTTCGCCGGAAACCGTCCCCCGATCATCAGCCCGAGACTGACTGCGGGGTTGAAATGGCCGCCCGAGATATGCCCGACGGCATAGGCCATCGTCAGAACGGTGAGGCCGAAGGCAAAGGAAACGCCCAGCCAACCGATGCCCACATCGGCGACCCCGGCGGCCAGAACGGCGCTGCCGCAACCGCCCAGAACCAACCAGAACGTACCGAAGAACTCGGCCATGAGTTTTGATGACATGAAAAATCCTCCTGAAAACACTAATTTAAGACTAATTCGAAAATGATGTTTTGTGAAATGTTTGGATAAGGGGAAATTTCACTGGCAGTGGTCAGGAGTGAGGCGGTGGGAGTCTATACACGCCTAACCCCAGGTAACCGGGTCCAGTCGGAACAGTTTGGCAAGTTGGTCATAGACCTCAGGGGCCTCAGATTTCAGGTCGCGGGGCTTTTCAAAGAACACCTCGACGGAAACGGCAAAGAACTCTTCATGGCCGGTTGCACCATAGGCGTCGATTACCGTGCGCCGCCCGCTTTCGACGGCGCGGACAAGGGTGTCATAGGCAGTCAGAAAGACACGCTCCCACTCGGCAAAGCTTTGCCCGTCGCTCAGGATCGGAACACCGTTGGTGCCACCGGACAGATCGTCTATCTGGTGGGCAAACTCATGCAGTACGACATTCTGCCCGTCATGGTCGTTCAGTGCGCCCAGCTTGCTGTGGGTCCAAGACAGGATAACCGGTCCACGGTCCCAGCTTTCCCCGGTGCGCACGATCTCTTTCTCGCTGACGACGTATCCTTCCTGTCGCCGCTGCCGAGACTTAAAAGCGTTCGGGTAGATCAGGATCGTGGTCAGGTGATCGTACCAGAGGTCGCTGTTTACAATTAGCAGACAGGCATGCGCGGCGATGGCCAGTTCCATCTCTTCGGTTACGTCCAGCCCGTCGCAACCAAAGAAACGAACCTGATCCAGAAACAGATTCACCTTGCCGTCCAGTTTGACACGCAGGCCTAGGGGCAGGCGGCGGATCAACGGCACTTGCTGCTCGATGAGGATGCGTTGGTGGTCTGTCAGGGGGGTGGACAATAACTGTAGGCGCGCCCGGGACTTGGACCAGTAGCGATACAGTAGGAAACCGGCAATAAGCGCCAAGGCTGTGAAAAAGAACAACATAAAGGTCACTATAAGGACGCGCCGGGCGGTTGGAACCGGAAAACCCAATCGTCCCCGTCAAATGAAAAACGCCGCGGGTTTCCCCGCGGCGTTCGAAACTTGGAAAGTGGTCCGCGTTACTGCTTGACTTCGGCCGCCGGGTTGGCACCCGCCTTGCCGCCGCGGCCCGGGTTCAGGGGGTCGTCCTGACGCTGAACCGAACCTTCGAAATGCGCGCCGCTTTCGATCGCGATGGTCTTGTGGATGATGTCGCCTTCGACACGTGCGGACGAGGTCAGGCGTACCTTCAAACCACGGACACGGCCCACGATGCGACCGTTGATCACGACGTCATCGGCGGTGACTTCGCCTTTGATGGTGGCGGTCTCACCGATTGTCAGCAGATGCGCACGGATGTCGCCTTCGACAGTGCCTTCGACCTGGATATCGCCCGAGGTCTTCAGGTTGCCCGTGATGTGCAGGTCCGAAGACAGAACCGATGCCGGTGGCTTGGGCTTGGGCGCGGTGCTGGCCTTGTTTTCTGCCGGTGCAGGGGCCGCCGGTGTCGCCGGTGCAGCGGGTTTTGCCGCCTCGGGTGCAGTGGACGAGGGCTCGTTGATTTTGCTCTTAGAAAACATTTCTCGCAGCCTTGATGTAAGTCATTGGGTTAACAGGTTTTCCGTTCACGCGAACTTCATAGTGCAGGTGCGTGCCGGTCGACCGTCCGGTGCTACCCATATCAGCAATATGATCCCCGCGCGAGACCCTTTGACCAACCTTCACGCGTATCTTCGTGTTATGGGCATAAAGTGTCTCAATTCCGAACGCGTGCTTGATTTTTACCAGCCGTCCAAACCCGGACTGCCAGCCGGCATGGGTGACCACACCGTCGGCGGTGGCAAAAATGTCGGTGCCATGGGCACCTGCGAAATCAGCGCCGTTATGCATGCGGCGACCACCTGTCTTGGGGTCTCGACGCGTCCCGTAACCGCTCGTGAATCGCACGACGGAATTGACGGGGCTTGCAAACGGCGCTTTCTCTGCAGCAATTCGGTACAGGTTCAACTGATCCATCTGTTGCAACAGAGTATTTGCGCGGATCTCGTCGGGGGTCAGTTCCTCACCGCGCGTGCTGAAAGAAATAGGGGTTAGGGGGCCGCCCATGCCGCTATAGCCGCGGCGGACTTCTTCGATGATGCGGTCGGTGGGCATGCCGGCCTGGCGGAACATCTTGTCCAGTGGTTCGACCGAGATTACCATTGCCTCTTCCAACTGGCGGAAGATCTCGTCGCTGCGTTCCTGCATCAGCCGGATTTCCAGCTCAAGATCGTCACGCTGTTCCAGCGCGTCCTTGGCATTGGCGGCAATCTGGTCGCGTTCCTCGGCGGTACGGGACAGCGCCTCGGTCATAAAGTTCATCTGTTCAGGGTTGGCAACGGCGGCCATGTACATGTCGCCTTCGCCCGCTTCCTGCTGAAGCGTGACCAGTTCTGTACGTGCTTCTTCGCGCTGTTTCATGGTAGCGCGCAGCGTGGTCTGGATAACCTCGATCCCGGTCTCAAGCTCGCGGCGGCGGTTTTCCGACGCCAGCAGTTCCGACTGCATGGCCGAAATCTGCTCGAGCGCTGCGTTGAACCGGTCCTGAGCCGCCAAAGCCTCCTGCGCTCGGACGTCCCGTTCCGTGGACATGATGTTCAGTCGTTCCTGATAGGTCGCCTGATCACGCTTTGCCTGTTCCCGGAAGTTTCCCGACCCGATGCTGTCCATCAACAGTATCGCAGTCGCGACAGCTGTCCATCCCACGAACAAGGCGACACCAGCAACGGCTATGACCTGCGTTTCCGAGCTTAGCCGAATAAACCGCGTATCATTGTCGGATTTCAGAAAGACACGGCGTTCGGGAAAATGCCGCTCGAACAATGAATGTAATTTGATTGCCAGACGTGTTCTCACGCGTCCTACCTCTCCATCCCCAAAGATCGGGACCGGTCGTGAGTGATAGCCGTCCCTTGGGCGAAGTGCATAGAGCGAGAGGGGGCTTTGGGCAAGTTTGTTAACTTATCGACCTTGCGTTACCGGTTTTTGCCGCCGATTCTAGGCGAGAAATTGCCGATAACGTCAACTTGTGCCCGTTATTGCGCCTGTCCCGGCAATGGAAAATCCTCCGTCAGAGGCCAATAGAAATCCGGCGGCAGCCCGGCCTCGGCCCGTTTTTCTTCGTTAAACGGGGGCTTCAGGACGCCATGGAAATACTGGCGCACCAATTGGTGAAATACATCCTTGGGATCTGCGTTTTCACGCCCACACAGGGGTTCGTTATACCAACTAAAATCGATTTTTCATTGTATTTGTCAGCGCGCGCCCTTGAAAACAACCAATGCATCGAACCGAAATACTTCCACTTCAAAAAGTTCCACGTGCATTATGGAACTTTTTCGCCTCAAAACCCGATCAAAAGTTCCATGCACTTGAGTTCCAGTCTTGATCGAATCGAGGACAGAAGCGGCAAACAGGAAGAGCATTGGGTTTGACTTGGGCAATTCTTCTGCGTCGCTTGGACGGGATCCCACAGACCGAAACGGTCCCGCCCTCGGTGAGTCGGAACTGTTGCCTGATGAATTGGCGCGAAGGGTGATTACTTGAAGTACGAAGTCCTCAAGCAAAATGCTTCAGTGGCGCAGGCAACTGCCAACTTTCTCAGCGAACATAAGGAGGAAGCTCCTCAGCGAGCGGCCAATAAAAGTCAGGTGGCAATCCGGCATCTGCGCGTTTTTCTTCGTTAAACGGAGGCTTCAAACCTCCTTTGAAATAGCGCTTTACTAGAGCATGGAATACTTCTTTTGGATCACTGTTGTCCCTGCCACAGACGAAGTTAAACCATTTCGCCCCATACGCCACGTGGCTGACTTCCTCACTGTAGATGGTTTTGAGGCTTTCAACAGCCGCGGTCTCTCCAGCTTTCTCGAAAACGTCTATCATTCCCGGTGTTACATCTAGCCCTCGTGCCTCCAATACCATTGGAACGATGGCTAACCGTCCTTGTAGGTCGTTTGCAGTATCTGATGCCGCGCGCCACATTCCATCATGAGCGGGCAGGGCTCCGTAGTAGCTTCCCATCGTTTCCAGGCAATCACAGATCAGATTGAAGTGTTTTGCTTCGTCGTCTGCGGCTTTCACCCAATCGTCATAAAATCCCATCGGCATCGGCACGTGGGCGAAGCGTGAGATGATATCCCAGTGCAGATCGACGGCATTGAGTTCGATATGAGCGACGGCATGAAGTAGCGCTTTTCTTCCTGCTGGAGATCCCGGCTTGCGCTTTGGTACGTCGCGGGGACTGAGCAACTCTGGGTGCTGCGGGCGAGCAGGATGATCTGGTGGAATAGAACGCCCGAGTTCAAGAACTTCACCCGTAGTCCGGGCAGTTTTCCAAACAGAAGCGTAAGCTCGTGATTTGGCCGTTTTTGCGTGACCATCCGCCGTGGAGAGCACGTCGACTGCCATTGCAGTCAGCGTAGTCGGGCGCTGTGTTTCAGCGTCTTTTTCAGTGCGGCTAGACAAGTTGTAACTTGCTCCCGGTTCGGTGGAATTAGCAGAGCTTGGCTTTAAACCAGATGGCGCAACAAACATTTTAAGGTTGCCCGTTACGCCTACTATAGGGCGCAGCCGACGTCCAGATTTCAGGTTGATGCGTGGTCTGAACCATCAAGCGCTCCCGATACTACGGCCATCTGTCAGTTAGAGCACATATTGAATGACCGGTTAATTGGAAGATCGGACGGTCCATGAGCGGACTGAATCCGAGTCGATGAGCCAGCCTTTTGACTCAGGATACTTGGGCACGGATTGGTGAGTGGGGCTGGTGAACTAGACGAAGCGAGACACAGCACTGCCACCTACGGCGAAGACCTCAAATATCGCAACCCTAGGTGGCAGTGCGGTTATCCTTGGAAAAGAACAACGGGTATTTGGATTTAATGCTCGACAGAATTCGCGCCTCTGCACAAGGCGTTAAACTGGTGACGCTATTTGTTCTTCGCGCGGGGCCGACTCAACCGTGTTGTTCGAACACCCTGCGCAAGTAAGAAAAAAACTTGCCGTACTGAATGTTGTTGGCCTGTGCTGTCTTTTTGAACCAAGCCTCATCTTCTTCCAAAATTGAAAGATGCAGCTGCCCTACATATTGAGACCTTGGCCTTCCAGTTGTTCGAGTTGGTTTTTCACCCGAAACAAGGTGCGGTTTGACAAAAACCTTGTGTTCTTCTTCAAGAGCCTTTCGCTCCAAGAAGCGATTTTCGAGCCTGTTGAGAATTTCAATCATCTGGGCTTCTGTCAGATGAACTCTGTCCGCCATTTAACGGTCCCCGTTTTTTGTTCGCTTAGCCATCGAGGAGTTGGAATTTACCCCTAGATTCAAAGTATACTGTATAGACGACTAGCGTTGTGTAGGCGATTTGTCAAAACATGGCGCATGCAAAAGACGACCCGCTGCTATTGGCTTTTTCGAGAGTTTTGCGCCGCTACAGGCTGGCCAAAAAGTTATCGCAACAAGACCTCGCCACTCATGCCAGCAGGAGCATGCAGTACATCTCGCTTCTGGAGTCTGGCCACCACCAACCAACGCTTGGGACGCTACATCTCCTTAGTGGAGCATTGGGCCTGACGATTGCCGAGTTGGTTGCTGAAGTCGAAAAAGAGGCTGGAAGCATCTAGCGATATCTTTGACATGCTTCCCTTAAGCTTTTGTTTCAGGGCATAGCGAGATTTCGCCGTCACGTTGTCTCGCTAACTTTGCCCAGTAACTTACACCCTTGTTTTAAGTTGCCGATTTGGATTGATCATCCTCGCTAACTGCCAACCCGCGATTTTCCTAAAGAGGTGACAAACGCTGTTTCGCCGCGCGTGCCCCTTGATCCAGCCAGTCACATGCCCGTTGCTACACTAGCTAGGTCAAGAGGAACAACGTCCCGAAAGCTTCTGTTTGATTTTGAGAGCAAGGGGATTGAGACACATGGCGCGCAAATAGAAGGTAAGACGACGCGAGGACATCTGATAAAGCTGAGTGATCTGGCTTCGCTGCTGTCTGAGGCTGCCTAGTGTTCGCCCGCGCCATCCGAAAAAAGACGACTAAATGCGCTGTTCAATTGCGGGTTTGTTGTCGCGTGGCGGCACACTAGGCTCTCTCCAGTCAAGACCCGGTGCTAGAGACCTCGAAGTGGGTATTCACCACACGCAACAAATGCTCAAAGTCACCCTGGACGGCTTCCTCAAGAAAGGTCTGAATACTGGCTTGCTCTACTCCGGATTTTTCGGCTGCGCTCCGACAGCGTGCGAGCACGTCAAAGGCGTTGGTGTTTGTTCCGGGCAGGTCGATGATTGCAAGTTTTTTCATGTTAAATCCTCATGTAGAATACCGGGCAACCATCGCGGGTCGAACTTAATCTCAGGTATAAGAATTGAAGATTTTTTTCCCGATCCAAAGACTGTTCTAGATCTAACATAAGTTGCGTTTTGGAACGTTTGCACCTTCGTCAGCCAACCACCCGCTGCACCCGAACAACGGTCAGTCGAAAATATGCCGTCAGCGCCAGCCATGAGCCCAAAGGTCTAAGAGCTTCTCTGTGCACTGAGGTCAGCAATGCGCAGAAACCAGACTTTGCAAACTTTGGCCGACGAGCCAATGCGGACAATCAACACCTTTCTCGGATGTTGAGTTCGCGGCCCGCTTATCCACAATAGCAGTCACCTAACTGAATTGGCGGGCACGGGACAGTTGCGTAGGAACAAAAAACACAGCAATCGCCTTCTAACGGATTCAAGACTGCCTTGCATGATTTGCATTCATAAAACCACTGGCACGAGTCAGTTGGCATTCTTTCGGTTTCAATGCGTCCGCACTCAGGGCAAGTCAAAGTGCTATCCAGCACCACAGTTTGTTTTGTCATTGTCTCACATCTGCATGATTAGATAATCGTTGATTTGAGCCTCATTGAACACGATGACCCATGCCAGCGCGGTGATCGCTGAGCTTCCAACAAGCCACCATTTCAGATTTGCCATCGTCCCGTTTCGATGCGCTACGATCCATGAAACCGCGACCAGCGCTGTTGAGATGGCGAGAACATAGTAGCTTGCCGCCGCTATTCTTCCGAATACCGCCAACCAACTGCCACCCAAGCCTAACAACATCATGGCCATTGGAAGAACACAGCATGTTGCTACCCCCAGAGCGGAAACCGATCCCAGGTAGCTGAATGTCACATACTTCTTCATCTCTCGCTCCTTGGGTAGGCGATTTGATTGTGTTGAGGCACCGGCATTCAGAGCGTATAACTCCTGTAGTAACTACAGGATCAAGAGGGGACACTTCACATGATTGCGATAGGTGAGGCTTCCCGGCAATCCGGGGTCGGAGTAGAAACCATCCGCTATTACGAACGCGAAGGTATCGTACCAAGACCCGCACGAGCTCTGAACAATCGTCGCCTCTATTCCGCAAACGATGTGGGTAGACTTCGGTTTTTGAAGAAATGCCGCGACCTGGGGTTTCCTCTATCTGACGCAAAGGCGCTTTTGGAGCTGTCAGAAGGAAGTGCGGAAGACTGCCGGTCAGTGAAAGAATTGGCCGAGGCACACATTGCCAGCGTTCGAAGCAAGATTGATGAGCTCAGACGCCTGCAGCACGCCTTGAGTGAGCTTACGGCCAATTGTGATAGCGGAAACGTTCAATGCCCGATGCTGCAAAGACTGAGAACGATGGACAATATCTGACTCTGGCCGCTGGGCGGAATCAAAGGGTTTGAGATTTAGCCAGATCGCGTCAGACCAAGGTCTGTGGTGCGATAACAGATTGTAGTTCATAGTCGATTTCACGATGAAAGCGAAAGTAACTGACCTGACGATTGGCAATTGGTCGTTGTCGCGAGTGTTTCTTGCGGCCAGCATTTTCGTGATGGGTACTGCTACCGCAATAGTCGGGGTTTGGGTGTCGAATCGAATCCAGAACGCAGTCGTCCAAAACTCCGCCAACTCCGCAGCGCTGTATATGGAAAGCGTGGTATCCCCGCTCAGCCAGGAATTGGCACATGGCGACCATCTTTCTGAGCAGGCGAGCCTGGCGCTGGACGAGATTTTCATGACCCAGCCAATGCGTGACCGCATTGTCTCCTACAAATTCTGGAAGCAAGGCGGTGTGATTGCACATGCCTCTGATACAGACATCATTGGAAACCGTTTCAATCCAACGGATGACTTGAGGCGGGCGTGGAGCGGTGATATCTCCGGCTCTTTCGAAGAACTTGATCATGCCGAGAGCGCCGCCGAGGCGGCATTGGGGATACCACTACTTGAAGTTTACAGCCCCATCCGCGAACTCTGGTCCGGCGAAATCATCGCGGTTGCGGAGTTCTACGAAAGAGCCGATCAGCTGGAGTTAGATTTGGCCAAGGCCAGGCGAACAAGTTGGTTGGTCGTCGGTTCCGCATTTCTGGCAAGTACTATTGTTCTGTATTCCATCGTCGCAATTGGTGACAAAACAATTCGACGTCAGGGGGCTCTTCTTAATCAGCGTCTGACAGAAAGTGAGAGGATGGCCGAGCAGAATGCCCGGCTGCGCTCGCGTGTCGTCGAGGCGTCAGAAAGATATGCTACGCAAACAGATCGGTTCCTCAAGAAACTCGGTGCCGAACTGCATGATGGTCCTGCGCAATACCTGTCCCTCGCCGCTCTTAGACTGGAGGCGGCGTTTTCCAAAGAGTCCGAAAGGCCTAAAGAGGCAGAGGAAATTCAGCAGTCTTTGCAAAAATCTCTGGCTGAAATTCGTGCAATATCGCGAGGGCTGTCCGCCCCGGACATCGACAACCTGGCGCTTGCCGATGTTGTGAAGAGAGCGGTAGAGGACCACGCCGAACACAGCCCGTTGCGCCCGGAAATTTCATTCCTGGGTAGCCAGGCCCCAGAGTTGTCATTGTCCGACAAGCTGTGCGTTTTTCGGTTCCTCCAAGAAACGCTTTCCAATGCCGCGAGATATGCTCCAGCTTCCAATTGCACTGTTATCTCTGAGGCGCAGAACGACCGCATAGTTGTTCAGGTCAAAGACGACGGACCTGGTTTTGACAAGTCAGAAGAAACCGCGTTGCGAGACGATGGTGGCCAGGGGCTTATGGGCTTGCGGGATCGGGTCGAGAGTATTGGTGGCAGGTTCGAAGTCGCATCGAGACCGGGCGAAGGCACCACCATTGCTATGACACTCTTTCCCAGAAAGTTAGGCACATCATGACTACATCTGTCGTAATAGCTGATGATCACCCAATATTCAGGGATGGTTTGCAACGCACGTTGGATGAAGCTGATGGTTTCGAAGTTTTGGCCGCTGGGTCCAACGCTGAAGAGGCAGTATCGCTGGTCGGCACGCATCAGCCGGACATAGCTATTCTTGACCTCTCTATGCCCGGTGGCGGGATAAGCGCGACCCGTACAATTGCGGCAATGGCAAATCCGCCCGTCATTGCAATCTTGACGGTCTCAGAGAACAGCAGCGATGTCGCGGACGCCTTGGAGGCGGGCGCGATTGGGTACATTGTGAAGGGAGTAACCGCGAGCGAACTAACCGCTTCCTTACGCAGCATCGCCGCAGGTGAAGGGTTCGTTTCTCCGGGCTTGGCCTCGCGAGTATTGCTGCAAATCAATGCTGACAGCGGCATGTCTATTAACAGCAGCATTCTCGATGACCTTACGCATCGTGAGGAAGAAATACTTAGACGTGTGGCCAAAGGACTAAGTAATCGTGAAATCGCTGACGAGTTAGACCTTCAGGAAAAGACCGTGAAGCACTACATGACGGCAATCCTGTCCAAGCTTCATGCGCGAAATCGGGTAGAGGCCGCGCTTATTGCACATGATGTTTGGAACAAGGGAGATTAACAGCGGTCTCTTTAACGACGATGGCGGCCCCTCTCAAATCAGAAGCCGCCAACGGATTATCGACTGGTGTTGCTGTTCAGTTGGTAACCGACTGTAACCTACGGCGATCAGAGGCCGTTGCGTTTCTCTCGACAACAGTCCGGTTGTACGGGTCTTTCAACTCGTAGCGCCCAAACTCGATCTCCTCTTTCCAACCATTGGCATAGTTCACTTCGATGTTGTTGCCCTGGCGTTCGATTTTTGTGGGCCGACTTCCAGCAGTGCCGCCTTGCCCTGAAGAGCGCACGTTGTCGATTGAGATGCCATTTGCCAAAGACCGAAGCCTTGAGACGTCAGCACCGGTCGCGGGGCGCTCCTCAACAGTTCGGTTCTGAGCATTCTTTCTCTCATACCGCCCGTTTTCGATCTCCTCCTTGGTTCCGTCGGCGTAACGCACTTCAATGCCGTTAGCGTTTGTTTCGACCTTTGTTATCCCAGCCGAACCCGACGGCTTGCCCCCTGCTTGAGACCGATCCTTCTTTCCGCTGCCTTTGTTGGAGCGTTTGGAGTCATCATCATCATCATCATCGTCGTCGCGACCACTTTTTCCTGATCCCGAATTGTCGTCACGATCATCATCTCGGTCGTCGTCGCGATCATCGTCTCTATCGTCATCACGATCATCGTCCCGGTCACCACCGCGGCCGCTATTGCCCGACCCCGAGTTGTCGTCGCGGTCATCATCTCTGTCGTCGTCACGATCATCATCACGATCATCGTCGCGACCATCCCCGTCTTTCCCCTTGCCGCTCTTGGCAAAGGCATAGGACGGTTCAAAATGTAGGCGACCATCGGCATCAAACGCTGGCACATAAGGCGTAGCCGCAATCAACGAAGCCAACGCCGCGGTACTAAGAAGTTGACCCAGCTTTCTTTGAATTTTCATTTTGGCCTCCATTTCTGAGCGTCACGCTTCGTGACGTTGGAGACAGGTTACTTCTGGTTCGGCTTTTCCACATCGGGCTTAGGTCTGACGAATTTCAAGCCGAACGTCTTAGTCAGATCAGTCAAACCAATAGAGTTTTTGCTGAGCCATGTGACCAGTTTAGTGGGAACTGACCCCGTCACCCTTCAACTCCTCATCAGGTTCGAGGTGAATGACAAAGACGGAACCCGGATACAAACGATCCAATTCTTCCTCGATGTCATTGCATATATCATGCGCCGCGCTGACTGGCATTGTGCCGTCCACAACAAGGTGAAACTCCACGAAGATGACATTTGCGGATCTGCGCCCTTTGAGGTCGTGGTACTCTAAGGCTGCGCCGAGATTTGCTTCGATTGCGTTAGAAACAGTCTGCAAGTCATGATCCGAAAGGGTCACATCCATCAGACCATCGACGGATGCCCGAATAACTTTCCATCCCTCCCACAAGATGTTCAGCGCAACAAGAATTGCCAGGATTGGGTCGAGGATCAACCAGCCGGTGACAAGCGCCAGTATCAGACCTGCGATGACACCAACTGAAGTCATGACATCTGTAAAAATGTGCCGGGAGCTTGCCTCCAATGCAGGCGAACCCTCGCGCCTGCCGATTTTGAGCAATAGGTAAGCCCATGCGCCATTCACACCAGTTGCAATGACATTGACGACGATTCCAAGAAGTGGCGCATCCTCAAGATGCGGGTTCGGGAGTGCCAGCACAGCTTCTCTGATGATCAAGAACGCCGCCAGCACAATCAGTGCGCCCTCGACGACGGCGGAAAGATACTCAGCCTTTTTATGACCAAAGGGGTGGTTCTCGTCAGGGGGTTTATTGGCAACCCGAACCGCAAAATACGCCAACAGCGCCGCAACGACGTTCACGGTAGATTCCATTGCGTCCGACAACAACGCCACCGAGCCCGTCAGCCACCAAGCCAACAGTTTTAGTGCCAATACCGCAATGGATATCGGAATGGACCAAAGAGCGATTTTTTGTGTCATTCCGTCACGACCCTCAGTCACTCGTTACAAATGATCCTGGGAACAGGTGAGCGACCGTGCATAACACGTAAGACCGGAGTAGGGTAGTAATGATTAGGGCCAGAGGGTCGGTCATGCACGACCGGCTGTAGTGAATGGCACCAGCACCATAGTGTCATACATCCGGACCCGATGGTTACATACGACTAGCATCAGTGATTGCACAGCACGAAGGGAGACACACATGTCAAAGTTTACCAAAAGAACACCTGCCCATGGGATTGCTGTACTCGCAATCTGCTGTATCGCGGCGACCGGACAAGCGCAATCGGCAGGCGAAGAGATGTCGTTCTTCATCACTAGCGTCGGCAAGGGCGACGGCGCCAACCTGGGCGGCCTCGAAGGCGCCGATGCTCATTGCAATGCGCTTGCTTCCGCGACCGGTTCTACCAAAACTTTTGCGGCCTATCTGAGCACCTCAATGTCCATTGATCGCAGCACCGACCCGATGACAATCACCAATGGCATTTCTGCTCGCGACCGGATCGGATCGGGTCCGTGGTACAATGCCAACGGAGAGCTCATCGCCAACAACGTTGAGGAATTGCACAGCAACAGCGTGAATATTGATCTACAGACCGCGCTCGACGAAAATGGTAACCCTGTCAATGGGCGCGGTAGTCAGCCAAACAAACATGACATTCTGACCGGCTCCGATTCTGCGGGATACTTCTCTACGGCAGGTGGTGACACGACATGCAGCAACTGGACTTCGAACAGCGAGGACGGATCTGCGATTGTCGGGCACCATGACCGTATCGGTCTCAACGATGCCCGAAACATGGTGTCCTGGAACTCATCGCACGGCTCGCGCGGTTGCGGAGAGGAACATCTGCCACGTTCAGGCGGGGCAGGTCTGTTTTATTGCTTCGCAACGGATTAATCGGGCAGCATTGGTACGCGTGACGCCCGCATTGAACCTGACATTACCAAGTCAGTTTGGGGGATCGCGTTTTGGAAGCGGTTTTTTTAGCGGAAATAGTCTAAATGCCGCTTCGTTGCGAGTTTACTAAATTGCAATGCTTGGGTGAGAAGGTTCAATTTGGGCTGCTTCAAGTCACTTATGTGCAAGTCAGCGAAAGGCGCATCCGAGGAGGATACTGGACATTGCAATGTTTGGCCGGTTCCCGAAAGTCGACATTGCCGTGGGCGACACTGAACCCAAAGGTGTTCATGTTGCATTGTGAATTAGCGGCAGCGACAAATCAGGGTGCAGTCGTCAACGTTGTGGGGAGCGCTTCGAATTGATCCTGCGACGTGCTGATGTCAAGCGGCGAACGTAGCCATACTGCGATCTTGGAAACTGTTATGTTTATTGGCCGCTTTGTTTGCAATTTCAGGCGATTCTCACCGTCCAGAATTGGTTTTCGCGAAACTGCAAAGCAGATCGACATGTTTGTCCAACCAATCTTCGTCCAGGGCCTCGTGACGTATGAGTTTGCGAAAATAAGGTGCAGCGACTGCTAGTTCTATGAGCTGGTCAACCGGAACGTCGGCGGTGATCTCACCGCGGCCGATTGCGGCTGCAAATACTGCTTCTACACTTGCGAACCTGTCTTTCATGAATTCCGTTATCACTAACCGTACTTCTGCGTCGGTGGACGCAGCAGCGACCACCTGAGGCGCGATTTGGCCCCACGGTGTGTCATTCAAGGCTCCCATCAGTACACCGAGTAACCAGCGCAGGTCAGATCGTAGCGGGCCATCGGTTTTGGGCGGTATGTTCGGCGGTGTTGCGATACGCCTGAACGCTGCATCACGCAGACTACGCGCATCTGGCCAGTGCCTGTAAAGTGTGCTGCGCGAAATGCCAGTTGCCTTCGAAACTGCGCCATGAGTTACGTGCAGCACGCCCTCATCCACTAGTATCCTTTGCGCCGCATCAAGCGCGGCCTGCCGTGTGGCGATCAGCCTAGGATCTTCTT
>NZ_JBXWOS010000016.1:0-126609 GCF_059611005.1 Ruegeria sp. CDSB117 | reverse complement strand
GATACACCTCTGAAACTCAGTGGCTTGAAGCATGCAACAGAGACAGCAGCAACAAAATTAATGGGTCCAGAACCTAGCTATCGTGAAGAGCAAAATACGCGATCCGTTTTGAAATTTGCCGGGGTTTGAATGATGTTTCGAGCGATATTCGAAAGAATGTCGGAACGCCAGCCCGCAATTGGGCCAATGCTGGACCGGGGCGGTGTCAAATTGCTCCATTTGGTGCTGAGCGCGCCGGGGGATGCAGTTATGTATACCGTTGTCTTTCAGCCCGCTTCGGAACCAGCCAGCATACGTACTGTGTTGAGCTCGGCATTGCCAAGTTGCTTGACAGCGTTTGAAAGAAACCGCGGAAGGCGCGGTCAGGCTGTTAGCTCAAAGGCATGGCCATTCCAACGAGCGTGCGCGTCTGATCGTGTGTGGCGGAAGAAGACGGTAGAGGGGCATAAGCGGCGGCAGAACATGGTGTTGATTTGGTTGGGGTGAGATAGCGATGGGCGTCCGGAGAATTATTAAAATTACCGATAGCAAGAAATAGCTTTCTGTCCCAGTTTGAAGAGGGCGTCGAAACATACACGGGCCGTGTGACGCCAAATAAATCAAAGAAATCATCGCTATTAGAGGAACTGGAACGCTGGAAATCCGCCAATCGAAAAAATATTGGTTCTATCAAGAGAAATAATATACAACGGTAATCAATAACGATCTGCGGTGATTCCAGTTTGGACGCAAGTGCATTTCTTCGCTCAACCGGGACATGTGCATCGCGAATGGTGCGCCTATTGGCGCCATGCCGCAAACTTGGGCGAGGTTTCAGTTTATGTCGTATGACTTCATTGTTGTCGGGGCGGGTTCCGCAGGCTGTGTTCTGGCCAACCGATTGTCAGAGAACCCGAAAAACAGAGTGTTGCTGCTCGAGGCGGGTGGCAAGGACATTAACCCATGGATTCATATCCCGGTCGGGTACTTCAAAACGCTGCACAACCCCAACACAGACTGGTGCTATAAATCCGAACCTGACGAAGGACTGAACGGTCGCTCGTTGGATTGGCCTAGGGGCAAGACGCTTGGGGGATCAAGCTCGATCAATGGGCTGCTTTATGTCCGCGGGCAAAAGCAGGATTACGACCATTGGGCCCAATTGGGCAACAAGGGCTGGGGCTGGGACGAGGTTCTGCCGTTGTTCAAGCGGTCCGAGCAGCATGAGGATGGTGAAACCGATCTGCACGGCGCCAATGGCGGATTGTCGGTGTCGCGCATTCGCGCCAAAAGTGACATTGCCGAGGCGTTTATTGGTGCAGCCGTTGAAATGGGCGTCCCCCGAACCGAAGACTATAATGGTCAGGATCAGGAGGGCGCAGGGTATTTTCATCAGACTGCGCGAGGCGGCTTTAGATGTTCGAGCGCGCGTGCCTTTCTGAATCCGGCGAAATCACGCAGCAACCTGACCATCATAACCCATGCGCTGACCGATGCGCTGACCTTTGACACAGAGGATCCCAAGCGGGTCGATGGCGTCAGCTATAGCATCAAGGGGCGCCCGCAGCACGCTCAGCTCAATCCCGGCGGAGAGGTGGTGTTGAGCGCTGGCGCGATAGGTTCGCCGCAAATTCTAGAGCTTTCGGGGATCGGTCGTGGTGAGGTTCTGACCCGGGCTGGCGTGGATGTGCGCCACGAGTTGCCGGGCGTTGGTGAGGCATTGCAGGATCACCTGCAAATTCGTCTGGTTTACGAAGTCAATGTGCCGACACTGAATGACGCCATTAACCGGCTGATCCCGCGCATTGGCATCGGTATGAACTATATGTTCCGCCGAAAAGGACCGATGAGCTTGGGCGCAAGCCAGGTGGCGGTGTTTGCAAAGTCGATGGAGGGACTCGAAACCCCCGATATCCAGTTCCATTTCCAGCCGCTGAGCGCGGACAAGCCTGGGATCGAGATGCACCCGTTTTCGGGTATCACCTCATCTGTCTGCCAGCTTAGGCCGGAAAGCCGCGGCCATATCCATATCAACAGCCCCAACGCGACTGACTATCCAAAGATCGTGCCCAACTACTTATCGGCCCCTGCGGATGAGCTTTGCGCGATCCGGGCTGTGAAGTTTGCACGGGCGATGACGAAAACCGATGCATTGAAGCCTTACGTCGTGCGCGAACACGTCCCCAACAACAACCCGCAGACCGACGAAGAGCTGTTGGATACCGCGCGCAATATCAGCCAGACGATCTATCACCCCACCAGCACTTGCCGCATGGGCAATGATCCACAGGCCGTGGTCGACGACCGGTTGCGCGTGCACGGAATACGCGGGCTTCGGGTCGCGGACGCCTCGATCATGCCCGCGATCGTTAGCGGCAATACCAACGCTCCGGCCATTATGATCGGTGAGAAAGCCAGTGACATGATCCTTGAGGATCACAGGTGATACCGGACCGCCGGGTTTAAGACTGACTTCAACTCTCAACAGGGAACAGTGCCATGAAAATGACGACTGAAGAAGCCTTTATAAAAGTTCTGCAGATGCATGGGATCGAACATGGATTCGGGATTATCGGGTCTGCCATGATGCCCATCTCGGACCTGTTTCCGGCGGCGGGGATCAAGTTCTGGGATTGCGCGCATGAGGTTAACGCCGGCATGAGCGCCGATGGCTACACCCGCACCACAGGCAAGATGTCCATGGCTATCGCCCAGAATGGTCCCGGTATCACCAGCCTGGTAACGCCAATCATGACCGCCTACTGGAACCATACGCCGCTGTTGCTGGTCACGCCTCAGGCGGCCAATAAAACCATCGGGCAGGGCGGGTTCCAGGAAATGCCGCAGATGAACCTGTTCAAGGATGCCGTCTGCTATCAGGAAGAGGTGCGTGATCCAACCCGCATCGCCGAGGTTCTGAACCGGGTCATTCTGAAAGCGTTCCGCGGCTCTGCCCCGGCGCAGATCAACATTCCGCGCGACTACTGGACGCAAGTCATCGACATCGAACTGCCACAGGTGGTACGGATCGAACATCCGCGCGGTGATGCTGACGCGATCAGCGCGGCTGCGGACCTTCTTAGCAACGCCAAACACCCTGTAATCCTGAACGGTGCGGGCGTGATCCTGTCTGGCGGCGTCGATGCCAGCGCACGTTTGGCCGAGCGTCTTTCAGCGCCGGTTTGTTGCAACTATCAGCACAACGACGCTTTCCCCGGCTCGCATCCGCTGTCCTGTGGCCCGCTGGGTTACAATGGCTCCAAGGCTGGGATGGAGATGATTTCGAAAGCGGATGTGGTTTTATGCCTCGGTACACGGCTTAACCCGTTTTCGTCGCTGCCCGCCTATCAGAGCGAATACTGGCCCAACGACGCCAAGATCATTCAGGTCGACATCAATGCAGACCGGATCGGTCTGACCAAGAAGGTTGCAGTGGGCATTCAGGGTGACGCACGCATGGTCGCCGAGCAGATTCTTGACCAATTGGGCGAACACGCGGGCGACGCTGGTCGCAAGGAACGTGAAGACGCGATTGCCGTTGCGAAATCCACCTGGGCGCAGCAACTGGCGTCAATGGATCATGAGGATGATGATCCGGGCATTACTTGGAATGAACGCGCCCGAGCACGTGATCCCGAGCAGATGAGCCCCCGTATGGCCTGGCGGGCGATACAGGCGGCGATGCCCGAGGATGCGATCATCAGTTCGGATATCGGTAACAACTGCGCCATTGGCAACGCCTATCCGACATTCGAAAAGGGGCGGAAATATCTGGCGCCGGGCCTGTTCGGACCGTGCGGTTATGGTCTGCCCTCGATATTGGGTGCAAAGATCGGCAACCCCGACACGCCGGTCATCGGGTTTGCGGGTGACGGTGCATTCGGCATCTCGATGAACGAAATGACCGCCTGTGGTCGCGACGACTGGCCGCCAATTACGATGGTGATCTTCCGCAACTATCAGTGGGGGGCGGAAAAGCGAAATACGACGCTTTGGTTTGACGACAACTTTGTCGGCACCGAACTGAACCTGGACGTGAACTATGCCAAGATTGCCGAAGGTTGCGGACTGAAGGGCGTGCAGGTCACTTCGATGGACGATCTGACCGAGGCGCTGCGTACTGCCGTCAAAGAGCAGATGAACGAGAACGTGACCACTTTCATCGAGGTCGTTCTGAACCAGGAATTGGGCGAGCCATTCCGCCGCGACGCGATGAAAAAACCCGTCTCGGTGGCTGGCATCAACAAGGATGATCTTATTCCCCAGCAGCCTCGGCTGTGACCACTCACCAGAGCGGGGCGGCTATGCGCCGCCCTGTCCCTGACCGACTGGGATAGACCATGTCTTTGATTGATCAAATCTGCGAAACATCACGCGCCGCCAATCCCCGGATTGTGCTGTCCGAAGGCGAGGACCCGCGGGTGGCCAGAGCCGGAATACGCGCTGCCAAGGACGGGCTTGCCCGTATCGTGCTGGTTGGTGACGCGAAAAAAATCCGTGCGGAAACCGGCGAGACAATCGGCGAGGGGGTTGAAATTTGCGACCCGCGCGTCTCACCCGATCTAGAGGCCTATGCCGAGGATTACCACGCGCTGCGCAGACACAAGGGTGTTGATGCGGCCGCCGCGCGTGCAGTGATGGAAACGGGGCTAGGATTTTCTGCCATGATGCTACGCCGCGGTGATGCCGATGGCACCATTGGCGGGGCGGTTGCCACCACCTCTGATACGGTGCGGGTGGCCTTGCAGATCGTGGGTAAGGACCCCCAAGCCGATGTTGTCTCCAGCTGCTTTCTTATGCTGCTGGGGCCGCCCTTTGATCGGCCCGTTATCTTTACCGATTGCGGGCTGATCCCGCAACCTAACGCGGCGCAGCTGACCAGTATCGCGCTGTCTTCGGCGCAGTCCTTGTGGGCCTTGACCGGGGAAGAGCCACGTGTCGCAATGCTGTCCTTTTCGACTATGGGCAGCGTTGCCGCCGGGGTGCACGAATCCCTCGAGCGCATCCGCAGCGCGGTTGCCTCTGTGCGGGAACGCGCCCCGGACCTGATCATCGACGGCGAGGTTCAGTTCGACGCCGCGATCGTGCCGCATGTGGCCGAACGCAAGGCACCCGGTTCGGCATTGGGTGGGGATGCAAATGTGTTTGTCTTCCCCAGCCTGAGTGCCGGCAACATCGGATACAAAATCGCGCAACGATTGGGTGGCGCCATTGCGCTGGGTCCCGTTCTGCAAGGTCTGAATAAGCCAGCGAATGATCTGTCGCGCGGCTGCACGGCGGAAGACGTCTATCAGATGATTGCAATCACGGGTGCGCAGGCCGCCCAGAGGTAAACTTAGCGAGGTGCCTGAATGGGACACGAGCCAAGAATCGACGTCAATGCCAAGGTCGGCGACCATGTTGCCAAGACCACCTGCTACATGCGCGCTTGTCGCTGTGGCATCAACGTGCATATCCGCGATGGCAAGGTCCGCTATATCGAGGGCAACCGCGATCACCCGGTCAACAAAGGTGTGCTTTGTGGCAAGGGAAGTGCCGGGATCATGCAGCACTATTCACCTGCGCGCCTTCATGCACCGTTGAAGCGCGTCGGTCCGCGCGGATCCGGCCAATTCGAAGAAATCAGCTGGGACGAAGCGCTGGAACTGGCGACAAAATGGCTGGGTGATGTTCGCAAAAACGACCCACGCAAGCTGGCCTTTTTTACCGGGCGGGATCAAAGCCAGTCGCTGACCGGGTTCTGGGCTATGCAATACGGCACCCCGAATTTCGCGGCACATGGCGGGTTCTGTTCGGTCAATATGGCGGCGGGCGGTCTTTATACATTTGGCGGAGCTTTCTGGGAGTTCGGCGACCCGGATTGGGAACATACCAAGTATTTCATGCTGTTCGGCGTGGCCGAGGATCATGCCTCGAACCCTATCAAGATCGGTATCGGCAAGCTCAAGAACCGGGGTGCCAAGGTGGTGTCGATCAATCCGATCCGCACCGGATACAACGCCATAGCCGACGAATGGTTGGGAATCCGCCCGGGCACAGATGGCCAGTTTGTTGGAGCGTTGATCCATGAAATGTTCCGTACCCAGCAGATCGATCTGAATTATCTGAACCGCTATACCAACGCGCCTTGGTTGGTGATTCAGGACCCGGGCGCGGCAGATGACGGGCTGTTCGCACGCAATGATGATGGTGAGCCGCTGATCTGGTCTGGCACCGCGAACGGTTTTGCCAGCGGCATGACACCGGATGACAAGGCCGCCCTGACCGGCACACGCACATTGCCAGACGGCCGCAATGCACGACCTGTATTCGAGTTGATGGCCGAGCGATATCTGAGCGATGAATACGCGCCCGAAGCTGTCGCTGAATCGACCGGTATCCCAGCCGATCAGATCCAGCGGATCACCGCGGAACTGGCTCATGTCGCGTTTCAGGAAGAGATCACGCTGGACCAGCCGTGGACCGATGTCTGGGGCCGCAAGCACGAAAAGATGACGGGGCGTCCTGTCTCGATGCACGCGATGCGCGGAATATCGGCGCATTCGAACGGGTTTCAGACTTGCCGGATGATCCACATCCTGCAAATCCTGCTGGGCTCGATCGATTGCCCCGGTGGGTTCCGTTACAAGCCGCCTTATCCCAAACAATCCCCGCCCTGGCTGGTGCCGCACGGCGCACCAAAGCAAGTTCGCGCCGAAGAACCGCTGGGTGGCCCGCATTTGGGCTTTCCGCTGGGGCCGCAGCACCTGTTGCTGGATGATGAGAACGGCCCGGCGCGGATCGACAAGGGGTTCTCGTGGGATGCACCAATGTCGGCACACGGGCTGATGCACATGGTCATCAACAACGCCGCCAAGAAGGACCCGTATGGCGTCGATGTGCTGTTCATGTATATGGCGAACATGGCCTGGAATTCGTCGATGAACGTTCCGGGCACGTTAGATGCGCTGCCTGAAAAGGATGAAAACGGCGAGTATGTGATTCCCAAATTCATCTACTCGGACGCCTATTATTCGGAAACCGTGCCCTTTGCCGACCTGATCCTGCCCGATACCACCTATCTGGAGCGGTGGGACTGCATCTCGCTGTTGGACCGTCCGATATCCGAGGCCGACATGGCGGCGGATTCCATTCGCCATCCGGTCGTTGAGCCCGACCGGGACGTGCGCGGTTTTCAGGAGGTTCTGATTGATCTTGGATCGCGGCTTGGACTTCCCGCCTTTACCAATGAGGATGGCACTGCAAAGTATCCCGGCGGCTATCCCGATTACATCGTTAACCATCAGCGCGGACCCGGTGTGGGGCCACTGGCCGGATGGCGCGGTGAACAGGGGGGCAAGACCGGCAAGGGGGAGCCAAACCCCAATCAGTTGGATAAGTATATCGAAAATGGTGCATTTTTCGCGCATCATTTGAAACCGGAGCAGGCCTACTACAAACATGCCAACAAGTCTTATTTGGAATGGGCTTGTTCGATGGGTTTCCGGGTCGAGCCGCGTCCGACAGTCTTTCAGCTGTATTCCGAACCCTTGCAGGCTTTCCGCCTGGCGGCGCGCGGTAATGGTGAGCGGCAGCCGCCAGAACGGGCTCGTGAACGGATCGAGACGTATTGCGACCCGCTGCCTTTTTGGTATCCGCCTTTCGAAGAGTCGATGGTCGATACAGAAAAGTACCCGCTGCACGCGCTGACCCAACGCCCGATGCACATGTACCATTTCTGGGGTTCGCAAAACGCCTGGCTGCGGCAAATCACGGCCGCGAACCGGCTATACATTCACAACCATGTGGGTGAGCAGATCGGGGCACAGGACGATGACTGGGTTTGGCTGTTCTCACATCTGGGACGGGTCAAATGTCAGGTCCGCTTGATGGAGGGCGTGAACCCCGACACCGTCTGGACCTGGAACGCCATCGGCAAGCGCCGCGGAGCTTGGGGGCTGGATGATGATGCACCCGAAAGCAATCAGGGCTTTTTGTTGAACCATCTGATTTCGGAACTCCTGCCCGAAGGGGGCGGGGGATACCGGTACTCAAACTCAGACCCGATCACGGGGCAGGCAGCCTGGTTCGACCTGCGCGTTGATATCGTACGGGCAGAAGGCGAAGGTCACACCGAGCCGTTTTTTGAGCCGGTCGGAGCATCGTCTCAGGCTCCTTCCCCCGACAAGCTGGCATTTGGCAAGGAATGGCGGGAGGCAGGTAAATGACGACATTACCCGAGAGTACTGAAAAGAAGCTGGGATTAGTCATAGATCTGGATATTTGTGTGGGTTGTCAGGCCTGTGCGACATCTTGCAAGGAATGGAACACCGGCGGTTACTCTGCGCCGCTAAGCGATCATGACCCTTATGGGGCCGATCCGTCAGGGGCGTGGCTGAACCGGGTGCATTCGTTCGAGGTGACAGGTGATCTTGGAGCGAAGACCGTGCATTTCCCTCGCTCTTGCCTGCATTGCGAAAAGCCCGATTGCGTTACGGTTTGTCCGACCGGTGCCAGCTACAAGAGGGCCGAGGATGGCATTGTCCTGGTCAACCCGGACACCTGTATCGGATGCAAGCTGTGTTCCTGGGCCTGTCCCTATGGCGCACGTGAATATGATCACGACGATGGTGTGATGAAAAAATACACCATGTGCGTCGACCGGATCTATAACGAACATATCCCCGAGGAAGATCGCATTCCAGCCTGTGTCCGCGCCTGTCCCACAGGCGCGCGCGCCTTCGGTGATCTGGGCGATCCCGACAGCGATGTGTCGAAATCGGTCGCCGAGCGTGAGGGTTTCAACCTGTTGGACGAGTTTGGCTACGAGCCCGTCAACAAATACCTGCCGCCGCGTTTTAACACGGTGGATGCAACGCCCAAGCCTCAGGCCGAGGAGAGCGTTGCGGCCCCAAATGGGACTGCCATTGAAAAACTGTTTGCCTGGGTTGACCGGGCGTTGTCGAACTAAGCGAGGACATAGCATGCATCCCGCCTATTCCGTCAACTGCTTCACCACCGCCTCGGGCGCGGGTTATGGGCTGATGTTCTGGCTGTCGCTGGCCGAACTGCTGGGCGCATTGCCGCAAACCCGATGGCTTGGCTTTGTCGCTATGACCGTCGCGCTGGGGTTGGTCACACTGGGCTTGCTGGCGTCAACCTTCCATCTGGGTCATCCAGAACGCGCCGTAGGGGCATTTTCGCAGTGGCGGACCTCGTGGCTGTCTCGCGAGGGGGTTCTGGCCGTGGCGACCTACGTGCCATCCGGTCTGTTGTGGCTGTTGTGGCTGTTGGATGCGAACAGAGCCTTTGCGTCTTTGCTTGCGCTGCTGTCGGCGGCAGGCGCGGTGGCCACGGTGTACTGCACCAGCATGATCTACGCCTCGCTGCGGACGATCCGCCAATGGAACAAACCGTCTGTGCCGTTGATCTATTTGGCTCTGGCCGCCGCCACCGGAGCGATCCTGTTCGCGCTTTTGCTGAGCTTGTTCGGTTATACGCCTGCGTGGATCGCAGTCGCAGCTATCGCAAGTGTTGCAGTATCGGCGCTGCTAAAGATTAAGTACTGGGCCGCGATCGACACAGATCCGGGTCAATACACGGCCGAGATGGCGACCGGACTGGGGCAACCGGGCCTGGTGCGCCCGCTTGATCCACCCCACACGATGCCGAATTTCGTGATGCGCGAGATGGGATATTCCGTGGCACGCAAACACGCGGTCCAACTGCGCAAAAGCGTACTGATGGCTTTGTTCCTGGCCCCGGTGGTTCTGTGCCTTGGGTCATTGCTGGTCAGTTGGGGCTGGGCAATGTTCCTCGTGGCGACGGTTGCATCGGCCTTTGGCGTCTTTGCTGAACGCTGGTTGTTTTTCGCCGAGGCTGAGCATGTCAGTCAGCTCTATTACGGGCGTGCCCGGGCATAAGAGATACGGACAAGAATAAACTGAGGTGAGGCATGGACGCGCTGGGGCTTACATTTGAGATGGTCGTCGTATTGTTGCTGTTGGCAGCAACGATCGGGCTTTTTGTTTCGGAAATTGTCCGTGTCGATATAGCGGCTGTGCTGGTCATGGTCACATTGGGATTGCTGACGGCAGTGCCGGGACTTGAAAACCTGATTGATGTGCGCAGCCTGTTTGACGGCTTCGCCAGTAACGCAGTGATTTCGATCATCGCAGTCATGATTATCGGCGCAGGGCTGGACCGAACGGGCGTGATGTCGACCGTCGCAGCCTGGATCACGCGGGTCGGTGGCGGCACCGAAAACCGGTTGATCCTGATGATCTCGGGTGCGGTTGGGGTAATATCCAGCTTTATGCAGAATGTCGGTGCGGCGGCTCTGTTTTTGCCGGTGGTCAGTCGCATCTCAACCCGAACCGGGTTTCCGATGTCACGGCTGCTGATGCCAATGGGGTTCTGTGCCATTCTGGGTGGAACAATGACCATGGTGGGTTCGTCCCCTCTGATCCTGCTCAACGACTTGATCCTGTCGATCAACGACACCCTGCCGGCTGATGCGCAGATCACCACCTTTTCACTGTTTTCCGTAACCCCTATCGGCCTGTGCCTTTTGGCGACCGGCTTGATGTATTTTATCATTTTTGGCCGGTTCGTTCTGCCGAGCACCAAGTCAACAGACGGGCCAGCGGGCAACTCAATGTTGGACTATGTCAACGGCACCTACGGGCTGGATGGGCAGATCCATGAGATACGCATCCCCGAAGGCAGCACGCTTGTGGGTCACAGCATCGATGAGGTTCAGCGCAAGTACCACCTGCAAATCATTGCCACACACTATCAGGGGCGCACTTATCCTGCGCCGCCGCGAGATACTGAATTGGTCGCCCCCGCCACAATCGCCGTGATCGCAGCGGAAGAGGCCGTAACCGCGTTTCTGGATGAATACGGTCTGACTGAAAGTTCGGAGCGGGATGAATTTGTCGAAACGCTGGGAGTTGGAAAGGCAGGTATCGCCGAGGTGGTGATCCCGCCCGGCTCTGGTCTGATTGGTCAAACCGGCAGGGGGCTGTGGCTGAGAAAAGTCTATGGCCTGTCACCTCTGGCGATCTACCGCGGTGGCGAAACATTGTCGCGGGACCAGGAAGATCTGGGCGAGATCCCGTATCAGGCCGGTGATACCCTGGTCTGCCACACTGCTTGGGAAGCACTGGCACGGCTTGAGAAAGACCGCGATTTCGTTGTGGTCACCACCGATTTCCCCCATGAGGATCTGCGCCCGAAAAAGATCGGCTGGGCTTTGTTGTTCTTTATTGTTGCTGTGTCGCTGATCCTGTTTTCCGACCTGCGTCTCTCGCTGTGCCTTCTGGTCGGAGCGATGGGCATGGTCGTAAGCCGTGTTTTGTCTATGGATGAGGCCTATAACGCGGTCAGTTGGACGACAGTTTTTCTGTTAGCCAGTCTCATTCCACTAGGACAGGCAGTGCAATCCTCGGGGACGGCAGCTTGGATCGCTAATCAGGTGCTTGTGGTTCTGGACGGGATGCCGGTCTGGGTCATTCAGGCCAGCGTGGCGGCGCTTGCGACCTTTTTCACGCTGGTGATGTCAAATGTCGGTGCCACGGTCCTGTTGGTGCCATTGGCCGTCAATATCGCGCTGGGCGCCGGGGCTGATCCGGCAATTTTTGCGCTGACTGTGGCGATTGCCACCTCGAATTCGTTCCTGATCCCGACCCATCAGGTCAATGCGCTTTTGATGGGACCGGGCGGTTACCGTGTCGTTGATTTTGTACGCGCTGGCGGCGTCATGACCATCCTGTTCCTGATCGTTTCGATCGCGGCGCTGAACCTGTTCTTCTGAGGTTCAAGCCAATTGGTCGCTTACAGAGCATGCGTCAACGTACCAATCAGGCTTCCTGAATAGAGGAAATTCTGCAGTGCCACGCTGACAGCGGCCTCTTCCGAGGTTATCGAGCTTTGCATGATGATGTCGCGGGCATTGGGTCGTCCGACTTTTTCAAGTCCGTCAACAAGGCCCTGGTAGTAATCAGCCTGACGCCCCACTTCACCGGCGACGATGACACTTTCGGGATCGAAAAGAGAGAGGATCGCATCAACGCCATAAGACAGCTGCGTGCCGGCATCGCGAAAGTGGGTTCGAACACTCGGGTCACCGGCGTTCGCGGCTTCTATCGCTTTTGCCAAGCGCGTCGCAACGCGTTCCGAAGGCGCAAACTCGGAACCGAGCGCGTTCAGGATGGCTTTCCCCGAGGCGGCAACCTCCATACACCCAGTGCGACCACATGTGCAAAGTTTGTCCGAATGCGATGCCGAATAGTGCGACAGATCCCCAAACCCGCGATCCGAGGTGGTCAGAAATCTACCATCGAAATAGGCGCTGTTGCCCAGGCCAAGAGCTGCATTTATCAGATAGACGCTTTTTAACTCTTGCCCCCCAAGAAGTTCACCGCACAGGATTGCACTAGCGCGATGTTCCACCTGCACAGGCAAATTCAGGGACTGCGAAAGCGTGTCGCGCACGGGGATGTCTTTCCAGCCCAAAGGTTCTGAACTGACGAGGCCGTTACCCGAGCTGCTGTCGGGACCGGCTGACATGGCAAAAGAAACCCCGACACCCAAAAGGCGATCACGTTCCATCGCTTCGTCAAAGGCCAACGTCTTGGCCCGGTTTCCCAATTCAGTAAGAAAGGCTAGCGGATCATCTATGGGTATGTCGCTGCAATCCGCTGCCCGCAAAACTTCACCATCAGCGTTTGCCAGGCTTACACTGCGACGGTTGGCGGTCAGCGAAATTCCCAGAAAAAATGCCCCTGTGGGATTGATCGACAGGTTGTATTCCCGTCGGCCCACCCGGCCGGGTACGGCGATGGGGTCTCCTTCTCTGACCAGTTTGGCGTCGATCAGTTCGCGCGTAATTCGGGAAATTGCCGCGCCAGTCAGACCGGTCAGACCTGCGAGGGTACCACGCGTCACCGGCCCGCTGCGGGCAATGAGGCTGACCAGCCATTCCCTGTTATGTCGCCGCAAGGCCGCTGTACCCTTTTCGGGCTGACCGTGTTCTTGGGGCTTGCTATCCTGCACAGCCACTCTCCTACAATTCACTTCTTCAAATGTATTCTAACCGTGTTGTAATTAATTAAAGACGGTAATTAAATATTGACTACACGTAAGCGCAGAGATAATCTGTTTCTTAAGATTGACCTTTGGTGGCAATGACTTGAGGCGGCAAAAGCGTCATTTTCTTCGGGGAACACAGCAAGTTACCCTGCTTGCGGTTCGAATTTATTGCTGCCCAGGTACTTAATACCCGCGAATAGTGCCGGCCTGACCCGGTGCAATTCGCGGCGATATGCCTCCTGCGGATTGGGCTGGGGCGAATTTCGGGACTGAAAGCTGAACGAGGCAAGACAATGGCAACTGAACAACCGAACATTTTGTTTATCCAGGCGGATCAGATGGCCGGGCCGGCCATGCCTTTTCAGGGAAACAAAACCGTTAAGGCCCCGCATATGGCGCGTCTGGCTGAAGAGGGCGTTGTTTTCGAAAACTTTTACTGCAACTTGCCCATGTGTGGGCCGTCACGCGCATCGATGCATGCGGGACGATTGCCGTTCAACATCCGCATGTATGACAATGCCAGCGAGTTCCAGTCATCGATCCCCACATTTGCGCATTACTTGCGGTCGCTTGGCTATCATGTCGAGATGAGCGGCAAGATGCATTTTGTCGGCGCCGATCAATTTCATGGCTATGAAAAGCGGCACACGACCGAGATTTACCCTGCAAATTTTGCCTGGACAGTCGACTGGACAAAGGGGCGCGAGTATCGCCCGACCAATCTGACCATGGCGCCGATCCTGGAAAGTGGCCCGGCCATTCGAACCATGCAGATGGATTACGATGACGAGGTCGCCTATAATGGCGTGCAGGCGATTTACGATCTGGCACGCAAAGGTGACGGCAAGCCTTGGTATCTGACGGTTTCCTTTACGGAACCGCATTCTCCTTACGTCATCTCACAGGATTATTGGGACCGTTACGATCATGATGAGATCGAATATCCGGCGGTCGATGAGATCCCGTTGGATGAGAAAGATCACCTAAGCCGGAACCTTCATTATTGTCAGGGCCGCCACGAATTCACGGTAACCCCCGAAAACCGCCGGATCGCGCGGCATGGCTATTATGGCATGATTTCATATGTCGACGACAAGGTGGCTCAGCTGCGTGAAACGATTGAGAAATGTGGGCTGGCCGACAACACGATCATTATCCTGACCGCAGATCACGGCGACATGATGGGTGAGCGTGGCATGTGGTACAAACAGCATTTCTTTGAGTGGGCGGCAAAAATACCGTTCGTTGTCCATGCGCCCAACCGTTTCAAGCCGGGGCGTGTAAAGCAGAATGCCTCGCTGATCGATCTGATGCCCACGTTGCTGGATCTGGCTGCAGGCAAACCGTTCGATGACTATGCAGGTGGCGGTATCGACGGTGAATCGCTGGTGCCCGCGCTGAACGGCGATACCTCCGGGATGGATGACATCTGTATCTCTGAATTCGCTGCCGATGGGTCGACTGGTGTCAGTCGTATGGTGAAGAAAGGGCCGCTGAAATACATGTATCTCGAAGGTGTGGATGAGCTGCTTTATGATATCGATGCCGACCCCAATGAGTTGAACAATCTGATCGACGATCCTGCCCGTGCCGAAACCTTGGCCGAGCTGCGTGAAATCGCAATGCACAATTGGGACCCAGAGGCACTGTCCAAGGAAATCGCACTGGATCAGCAGCGCCGCCTGATGATTCATCGCGCCACCGGTGGCAGTCCGACCTGGGTCAACATCGTTCGCGCCGACGATGACAACCGTTATATCCGAAACGCGGGTGCCGCTGATACCAAAGCCAAGGCGCGGCTTCCTTATGTTCCTCCGGCAAAGCCTGATCTGGTCTGATCCTATCTAGGCTTTGTGTCTGCGGCCCGTTTGCGCGGGCCGCTTTTTTGTCTTCAGGCAGCAGCGGCAAGCCAGATCCAGATTGGTAGCGTTGCGATTGCCGCCACTGTCTGCCACAGCAGGGCCGCGGAATAGGTCCGGATGTCCCCGCCAAACTGCAGCGCCAGCACAAGGCCGTTGGGTGCGGTTGGCAGGGCAGCAAAGATCACGGCAATTAACAAGTGCAGTGGTCCCAACGCCACCATCCACCCCAATGCCAGAACCAACATCGGCAGTGCGAGCAGCTTGGCTATATTTGCGGCCACAACAAAGCGCATATGCCCTTGCATTCGTAGCCCGTCCAGTGATGCCCCGATCCCCACTAGCATTGCTGGGGGTCCGATCTCGGCGACGATGGTTAGTAGCTCGGCCGGGGCTGCCGGAAGGTCAACGCCGAATAAAAGACACCCGAGCCCCGCGGTGCAGGCGATGACCAGCGGGTTGAACGCGGTCATGCGCGCGATGGTCAGGACCGAGGAATGTGGCGGCCGATGGCAGATCACATTAATCAGAACATTAGCGAAATTGATCAGAGGTACGGTTGCGATAATGATCGTTCCCACGGCCGCATCCGCTGATGCTCCGACCAGAGAGGTAGTGAGCAACACCCCAGCAGGTACGTTCAGGCGGGTGGCAGTCTGCACCATGCTGCTATAGGCATCGGTATGTTGGCGCAGAGCGGAAATGCCCAAGTAAGACAGGGCAAGCGCTGCGAACAGGATCAGATAGGCAGCAAACAGAACCAAGCCCAGCTTGAGCGATAGGGCGGCCAGCGCTCCAGCCCCGACAAGCAGGGCGAAGATGGTCAGCGGCAACAGCACCAGATAACTTATCTGATTCAGCCAGCGCCAGAAAACCTGTGATCGTGGGATGGCCCGACGCAGCAGGTAGCCGACGATCAGATAGCCCCACAACGGCAAAATTGCCTGAATGATTGTGGCCGTCATTCGGCGTACCCCCGAGTGAAAACTCTACGAGAAAAAAGGCCTCCCGGCTTAACCGAGAGGCCCATTTTGTCTTCATCGGTTACCGGGTGCCGTTAGCGCACAACCATTCCCAATTTATCCGCCACTTCGCGGAATTTGTTATACTGGGCTTCGACAAAGATCTTGGTGTCCTCGGGTGACATGACCTGCGGGATTGAGCCCAGCTTTTCTGTGGATGCGATCCAGCTTTCATCGGTGGACAGGTTTTCCAGAACTGCGACCCACTTGTCCGCAGCTTCCTGCGGCATGTCTTTCGGACCCCAGACGCCGGACCAGCCTACCACCGCTTCAAGCGCCGGGTGACCGGCTTCTGCGGCGGTCGGCGTGTCGGGCAGAGATGGTACGCGTTCGGTCGTGCTGGTCAGCAGGGGGCGAAGCTGACCACTTTCGATCGGACCGATCAGACCTGAGAGATTGTGGAAGATGAAGTCGGCATTTCCGCTGACAACGCCTGTGGTGGCAGCGCCGCCCCCTTTGAAGGGCACGTGGATCAGCGCTTCGGGATCGACGCCCAGATCATCCAGCATGATCAGAACAGCCATGTGCAGCAATGTTCCGACGCCGGCGGATGAATAGGTCAGGCGTTCACCGCCTTTGATCGCGTTGGCCAGTTCTTCGAAGGTCTGGTATTCGGAATCAGCGCCAACCGCGACCACAAACGGGTTGGTTTCAACAAGTCCCAGAAAGGTGAACTCGTCCCATGTATAGGGAATAGTGCTATTCATGGCGGGCACCGTCGCCTGCGAACCAACACGTGACATCAGTAGGGTGTGCCCGTCAGGGTTTCCCTTGGCCACCATGGTCGAGCCGGTGACGCCACCGGCGCCGGCCTGGTTAACCACAAGCACATTGCCGCCCAGGTATTCCGGGGCCTCGGCGCCGATGATGCGGGCCGCCAGATCAGCTGCGCCGCCTGGGCCGTATGGAACAACTAACGTGACCGGTTTGGACGGATATTCCGCCACCGCTGCAGATGCCGTAAGCGCCACAGCGAATCCGGCAGCGGCAGCTATTTTGTTAAAAAAAACCATAAGGTTACCTCCCTTAACTAGGTTTGTTTGGACGTGTTTTTTTTATTGCCCTTATCAAAACCATATGTTATTTACTTACCGTTGGCAACTATTTAGTGAAGCGCATCATATCGCCGGAGGACTTGGGTAAGGCGCGTTTCTGGATGTTAACGCGGAGGCGAAAGTCAAAGGTGGTGTGTCTTTGCGGACTGTGCAGATGACGGCCATCCAGGGAGGAAACGAAATGCAATTCACCAAAAGCAGAGACCTTTTGGCCGGGGTCATTTTTTGTGCGGTGGGACTTGCGGCGATATTCTTGCTTATTCCAAAAGGCGTTGCGGTGCCGGGAAGCGTGAAGATATCGGCGTTGTCTCCAGACTTCTGGCCAAGGATAATCGCATGGGGGGCAGTGCTCGCATCAGTGGCCCTGATTTTGGAGAGCATTTTTCTGCAACAACCCCCAGCTGATGATGAAGAAGATGCCGAGGCAGCAGCACAATACAAGTTGGCTACACTTCCGGCGGTGTTGCGCACACTTGTTTTGATTGTCGTCCTGTTCGGCTTCTATTTCAGCCTGACAACCCTTGGCATGGTGGTGACATCGGTCATTTTGATTGCCGCGATGATGCTGTTTTTTGGCGAACGTAAATACGTGATGATCGCCTGTCTGAGCATCGGGGTGCCGGTGTTGCTGTATTTGTTCTTTCGCTATGTCGCCAACGTTCCAATTCCGCTTGGCATGTTTGGGTGAAAAGGAGTCGTAACCTATGGATATCATTCTCGAAGCCTTTTCGATTTTCTTTAGCCTTCAAAACATTCTTGTCGTAGGCATCGGTGTCGCGATTGGGACGGTGATTGGTGCAATCCCTGGAATGACCACGCCGATGGGCGTGGCGCTGGCGCTGCCTTTTACGTTCAGCATGCCTCCGGTGGCGGGCATCTTGCTGTTGCTGGGTGTTTATAAAGGCGGCCTTTACGGAGGCTCACTGACTGCGATCCTGATCAAGACGCCGGGGACGCCGGCGGCATCCTGTACCGTTTTGGATGGCTATCCGCTGACACAGAAAGGGCAAGCACGTAAGGCACTGGACATTGCCCTGTATTCGTCCTGTGTGGCGGATCTGATCTCGAACATTGCGCTGATCCTGTTTGCTGGCGTTCTGGCCAGCTTCGCGCTGCGGTTTGGTCCGCCAGAATTCTTCACGCTGATTGTCTTCTCGCTGACCATCATCGCCGGTGTATCTGGTCCCAGCCTGTCAAAAGGCATCGTATCCGCTTCGCTTGGCCTGATCTTGGCGACAGTCGGTCTGGATCTGATCTATGGCACGGAACGCTTTGTCTTTGGCGACTATCGCCTGATGAGCGGCCTAAGTTTTATACCGGTTCTGATCGGGCTCTTTGCCTTGCCCGAAATCATTGACCGTGCGACGCGACGTGCCCGACCGCCCGGAGCGTCCAAGCAGGAATTGGGCACAGGCGCGACTTTTGCCGAGTTTAAGCGCGTTCTGAAGTCCGTTGTGCGCGGCAGTATCTTTGGCGTTATCCTGGGTGCAATTCCCGGGATCGGGGGTGCGCCAGCAGCGTTCCTGTCCTATTCCGAGGCGCGCCGGAACTCGAAAAACCCGGAAAACTTCGGTAAGGGTGAAATCGAGGGCATTGCCGCCGCTGAGGCGGGCAACAACGGGGTTGCCGGTGCAACCATGATCCCGTTGCTTGCTCTGGGTGTCCCGGGCGATGTGATTACGGCGGTTATTCTGGGTGCGTTCATGATCCACGGCTTGCGCCCTGGTCCGCTGATGTTCGACCAGAACCTGCCGATGATTTACGCCTTGTTCATGGGTATCCTGCTCAGCTCAGCCTACCTGTTTGTGGTCGGCAAGGTCGCGATCAAGTTTTTCAGCCGGGTCGCTACGGTGCCGAACAGAATCCTGTACCCCATCGTTTTCGTATTGTGCGTCTACGGTGCCTATGCGGTGAACAACACACTGTTTGATGTCTTCATCATGCTGTCGATGGGGCTGGTCGGTTATTTGATGCTTAAGCTGGATGTTCCAGTGGCACCCTTCCTCATCGCCTTTGTGCTGGGGCCGTTGCTTGAAGACAACTTCCGACAATCGCTTTTGATCTCTGATGGTGATCCGACGATCTTCTTCCGCAATGCGATCTGTATTGTCTTCTGGGGTCTGACTGCACTGTCGGTATTTGTCCTGATCCGCAGTCGGATCGAGGCGGCACGCACTGGCAAGGCGTCAGTCTTGACCACGGGCGGCTGAGCGATGGCCATTCCACAAAAAACACATCTCGGCGAGCGGATTTTTTCGTTCGCCGTGATCTCTGATACACATGTCAATGTCGATGAAGACAGCTGCAATTCACCCTTCCCAGTAAACGCGCGCGCAAATCGCAGGTTCCGGCACGTGGTGTCCGACCTCAACCAGCGTGACATCGACTTTGTTCTGCATCTGGGTGATCTGGTGCACCCCGTTCCCGAATCCGGACCGATATACAGTCAGGCCGCCGAGGCATTTCGCAGGATAGCCTCGGACCTTTCGGTGCCGATTTATTTCACACCGGGAAACCACGATATCGGGGATACACCCGTATCGGGTGCCCCTGCCGCCCCGACCACGCCGCCGATGATCGCGGCCTGGACGCAGGAGTTCGGGCCGCAATACCAAAGCATTGTCCATAAGGGCATCACATTTGTGATGTTCAATGCCCAACTGCTCAATTCGGGCCTACCCGAGGAAGCAGAGCAGCGCCAATGGGTTGAGACCACGTTGAAACAGACAACTGGGCGCATTGTCTTAGCCTATCATCACCCGGCCTATATCTGCACGCCAGATGAGGCTCCGCATTACGACAACACAGATCCTCCGGGCCGAGAGTGGCTGCTTGGATTGCTCAAGACACACAAAGTGGATCTGATGTTCTGCGGTCATGCGCATAACTTCTGGTATGACCGCGTGTTGGGGACTGACTATTACCTTGCCCCCGCAACCAGTTTCGTGCGGCAGGACTACAGTGAAATGCTGCGCGCTGCGCCGCCGGAAGGTACCGAGTATGGCCGGGATGACCGGGGAAAGCTTGGCTACTTTGTCGTCAATATCTACGAAAATGGGCATACGGTTCAGATCGTCAGAACGCAGGGGGCAGAGCAGGGGGCCGAACAAGAGGCTGCACTGGCATGTCCGGCAGGGCCAACCCCATTGGAAAAAATGCGTCCATCCATCGGTTTCGACCTGCGGGCCAACTGGGCTGAAATCAGCGAAATCGCCCCGTCCGGCGGATTGGATGAGTTTGACCGCAAACTGGCCCGAAATGACTATCCGCTGCTGGCCCTGATTGAGATGGGTGTCCGCGATATCAGAGTACCCATGTCCGACATCCGACGCCCCGATCGCGTCGACAGGCTGCGGGCGCTGCACGGTTTGGGTATTCGCCCGACCTTGTTCAGCTTTGGTGCCCCGACGGAGGCCGATGTTGGGTTGGCCCAATCGTTGTACGGAGTCCTTACGGGTTGGGAGATCACCATCGATTGGGATAAGTATGAAGACTGTCTACCTGCAATTTCGGTTGCGCAGGCGTTCACAGGGCTGCCGATTTATCTGTCCCGGATGAGGTCCAAAGATGATCTGGCAGCTGGATCAGTGTACTACCATGTGATCAATCACGGTTTTTCCGCATCTGATACCGGTATGCTGGACACATTGGCCGCCCATCGGGACAAGGGGATATCGGGGGCTGTTTTCCGGCTTGGTTCTGATCAGGATGTGCCGTCGGGCTTGGCCGAGATCAATGCGGTTACATCGGCACGGTGTCTGCAAGCCTCGGTACATTTCAAATGCGGTGCCGCGAACCCGGCTGAACCTGCGACGGACCGGAAGAACCTGCTTGGACGTATCGAACAGGTGTTGGCGTTTTCTGAACGGCCTTCATCGCTACGGGTGTATTGCGATACGCTTGCGGATGTGGATCGCGGTTACTTCGCAAGAGTTGGCGCAATTGATCCCTGTGGCAATCCGACAGATGTATCCCGCCGCATTGCCGCCCATCACAAGATGCGGTTGCGTTCGGAACAATGACGGATCTGTTGAGAAGCATTTGAGCGACCTTTGCGGGCCATATGCGCATATGAGCTATTCCTTTAGGTCTCGGGTCTGAAATCTTCCTTGCTATACGTCAAAGGCACCCGAACAGGTCCGTCTGAGGTGCATAGCCAAACCGACGATACGTGGTGATCTATATGTCCGATCATGGCATGGCTTCAGGCGAACATGGCTTTTGGGGTCATGGCGAAGATAGCCGGCGGTCAAATACGCATTGCGAGGCCAACCACATCCCGATGATCATCAAATCACAGCACGCGCCGCGCCGTGGACAGGTTTGCGATCATCTGGTTGGGGCAACGGACATCATTGCCACGATGCTTGATTACACAGGCGCTAAACCATTGGAGCGAGAGAAAGCCACGCGCGTACGATGCGGCCTCTGCTTGAACAGGATACGGCGGATTGGGCCGATGAGATTTTCATGGAGCAGGAGGAAATTCGCTCGACCCGAACCCACCGATGGAACTTCATGCGCCGCTTTTAGCCCACCTCTTTTGGATTTGGACATACGCTCTTTGATTTGGCGAATGACCCTGATGAACGTGTGAACATGGCAGATGATCCGGAATATGCGTCTGTTGTGAAAGAGCTTTGTGCTCGGTTGGATCAGCAGTGGGGGCCATATTCGGATCCGAAATGGGCCCTTTGGAATGTGGGGCATGTCAAATCGAGCTCGCCCCGATCTTTCCTATGGCGTGAGGTCTGGGGAGAGGATTGGACACCCGGTTTTTAAAGTCCGGACAGGACAGTGCCCTTTGCATTCATGCAAATTCTGGCTGTCCTATGGCGCGGTATTCCACCTGATGCCGAAATCCGAAAGATGTCTTTGAACTCGTCCGGGATAATCCGACACGATTGCATCCACACCAAGATCGATCATCCTGTCTATGTCGTCGGGTTCGTTGAGGGTCCACACTGCAACACACAGGCCCAACGATTTTGCATGATCAACATTTTCTGCGGTCACATCCGCAAAGTATGGGCACCAAAGCGCACCGCCTGCTTCTTTGACCAACTTTGGAATTTCATCGCGACGACCGCGAAAGTCCGGACAAACTGCTTTTGATGAGTCCTCGCCCACATCGTCCGCGTTATCTGGAAGCTGCGTCAGGTACGAAGACGGCATATCAGGGGCCATTCGCTGACATTCTTCCAATAGACTCCAATCAAAACTGTGCAGAACCGCACGCGACGACAAATTCTTGGCGCGAACGTCTTGAAGAACCCGCCCGACAAAATTCTCTCTGTAGAGCGCATCATGGGCCAAATCAGGGTCGGATTTAAGTTCGAGCATCAGACAGGCGTCGCCGTACTTCGGATTATCGACCAAATCCAGCAGGTTCATCAGCGTTGGAACACGAACACCATCCATTTGGGCCTGATCCGGAAAGCGGCGACCATAGGCGGAGTGACCGTCCAACCGTCCAATGTCGAATTGCTGAACCTGTTCGACGGTCAGGGAAGAGACTTTTGGCTCTTTTCCCACCAAAAAATGACCGGTGGCATCACGAAAGGTCGGCGCATGCAGTCGATGGTTATGGGTAATAACCGGCACGTCATCTGCCGTCAGAACGACGTCAAACTCAAGGAGCGGGACGCCGATTGACAGCGAAAAGTCAAAGCCGATCATGCTGTTTTCAGGAAGAACGCCGCGTGCGCCGCGATGACCCACAACCCGGATCAGGTTTTCACCGCCACGAAAGGCTTCAACCTGTGGAAACATCATCAGCCTTGCAGCCTTTCACCGGTGGAATGGTCAAACAGGTGCATATTCTCTGAGGCGACCGAAAACCGCATGTTCGGATGCTGGCCTTCGATTGGGTGAACACCCGGAAGGCTTATCGTAATCGCGCCGCCAGAGCCTATGAGTTGGCCATGCAATAGTGTGTTTGCCCCCAACGGTTCCGCAATCTGAATCGTAGCTTCCAGCGGACCGTTTTCATCCAACAACAGATGCTCTGGCCGTATGCCCAATTTTACCTCGATATCAGGCCCCTGGGATGCACCGATCTCAATTTCTCCGATCTTGACCATCCCGTTTTCACGTCGGGCATCAAACACATTCATCGCAGGGCTGCCAATAAACTGCGCTGCGAACAGAGTTCTGGGTGTTTCGTATACTTCCAGTGGTGTCCCGATCTGCTCGGCGATACCGCCATTCATCACGATCATCCTGTCCGCCATTGTCATGGCCTCGACCTGGTCGTGCGTAACGTAGAGGGAGGTGACTCCAAGCTTTTCCTGAAGCTCTCGGATCTCCAGGCGCATCTGAACACGCAGCTTGGCATCGAGGTTCGAGAGCGGCTCATCAAACAGGAAGACCGCTGGTTCTCGAACAATGGCACGGCCCATGGCCACCCTTTGGCGTTGACCGCCCGACAGCTGTCTGGGCTTGCGATCCAGCAAAGGTTCCAACTGCAATAGCTTAGCTGCGTCAGTCACCTTTTGATCGATCTGATCTTTGGGAAGTCCGGCAATCTTCAGGCCATAACCCATGTTCTGACGCACGGACATATGCGGGTAGAGCGCATAGTTCTGGAACACCATCGCGATGTCCCGATCCATTGGCTCTTTGTCGTTGGCCCGTTCCTCGCCGATCCGGATTTCCCCGGACGTAACCGTTTCCAACCCTGCCACCATCCGCAGCAGCGTGGATTTACCGCAGCCCGAGGGGCCGACGATCACGATGAACTCTCCGTCTGCGATATTGACATCAATACCGTGGATCACATCCGTCGGGCCAAAGCTCTTTTTGACATTTTCAAGTGTTACTGTTGCCATTTCTTACTTCTCGCTATCGACAAGGCCGCGGACAAAGAGCTTTTGCATCGACACCACCACGATGACTGGCGGGATCATCGCCAGAATTGAGGTCGCCATGATTGTGGGCCAATGCGCAAAATCGTCACCCGATGGGAACATCTGTTTGATGCCCATCACGATGGTGTTCATTTCGGGATCGGTCGTGATCAGCAGCGGCCACAGGTATTGGTTCCAGCCGTAGATAAACAGGATCACAAATAGCGCCGCGATATTGGTCCGGCTCATGGGCACCACGATGTCGATGAAGAACCGCATCGGGCGGGCTCCATCCACGCGGGCAGCTTCGGCCAGTTCATCAGGGATCGTTAGGAAGAATTGACGGAACAGGAAGGTCGCTGTTGCCGAGGCAATCAGGGGAAAGATCAGACCGTAGTAACTGTTGAGCATGCCAAACCCGGCAACAACCTCGAAGGTTGGAACAATCCGCACCTCGACCGGCAGCATCAGGGTCAGGAAGATCAGCCAGAAGAACGTCGTACGGCCGGGAAACTTGAAGTAGACGATCGCAAAAGCGGACAGCAGCGAGATGATGATTTTGCCCACCGCGATGCCAATTGCCATCACCAGGCTGTTGAACAGCATCGTTGCAACGGGCACGTTTACACCCGAGAACAGCGCCGCCTTGTAGTTCACCCAGAACTGATCACCCGGCACTACGGGCATAGGTGGCGAGACGATGTCTGCCTGGGTCACGGTCGAAGCCACAAAGGCCAGCCAGATCGGGAAAAAGATGACCAAAACGCCTAGGATCATGAATGCATGGGTAAACCAGATGCCTACGCCGCGTTTTTCGACCATTCCGTGTTGTTGGGCTGCCATCAGTAATGCACCCTCTTTTCCACGTATTTGAACTGAATGACGGTCAGCAGGCCGACAACAATCAGCAGGATGACAGATTGTGCCGATGATGACCCAAGATCCTGACCAACAAACCCATCTGAGAAGACCTTGTAGACTAGGATCGTCGTCGCCTGTTGTGGGCCTCCGCCAGTGATCGTGTGGATCACTCCGAAGGTCTCAAAGAAGGCATAGACAACATTCACCACCAGCAAGAAGAATGCAGTCGGAGACAGCAGCGGCAGCACAATCGTGAAGAACCGGCGCCAGAAATGCGCGCCGTCAATTGCCGCCGCTTCGATGACCGAGCGGGGAACGGATTGCAGCGCTGCAAAGAAGAACAGGAAGTTATAGCTGATGCGGCCCCAGGCCGAGGCGACAACAACCAACCCCATAGCTTCGGTGTCGTTCAGGACATGGTTCCAGTCATAGCCAAGCTGGCTGAGATACCACGCCACCACACCGACGCGTGTATTGAACATGAACAGCCAAAGCACACCGGCCACAGCGGGGGCCACGGCATAGGGCCAGATCAGCAATGTGCGATAAACACCCGAACCTTTAATGAGCCTGTCCGCGATAACTGCCAGAAATAGCGCCGGGATCATTGAACAGAGCGTCACAAGCGTCGAAAACACGGCGGTTGTGACGAAAGATGCGCGATAATACTTGTCGCTCAGCAGGAACTCAAAGTTGCCGAGCCCCACAAACTGCGACGACAGACCGAACGGGTCGGGAATGAACAGGGACTGCCACACCGCCTGACCGGCGGGATAGAAGAAGAAGACGGCGGAAATGATGACCTGAGGGGCGATAAGCGCCAATGGCAATAGCCAGCCGCGAAAGGTGACGCGTTTTTCCATCCTGAATTTCCACCGAAGAAAGATAATGCGGGCCCGAAAAGGGCCCGCATGAAGTTATGACTTATTGATTGGCGGATTCGAAGCGGCGCAGCAGCGCGTCACCACGTTCTTTCGCGCTATCCATCGCTTCCTGAGCAGTTTTCTCACCGGCCCAGACGGCCTCAAGCTCTTCGTCGATGATACCGCGGATCTGGTCGAATGATCCCAGACGCAGACCTTTGGAATTTGCGGTCGGCTCCTTCGCGGTCATCTGGATCACAGCGATGTCGGTGCCGGGGTTTTCGTCATAAAAACCTGCCGCACGTGTCGCATCACCCGCTTCGGCTGTGATTGGAAGGTAGCCGGTGTTCTGGTGCCAGGCCGACTGCACGTCGGACGATGACAGGAAGCTCAGGAACTCTCCGACGCCCTTGTACTCTTCAGGGTCATGACCTTCCATTACCCAAAGGGATGCGCCACCGATTATGGTGTTCTGCGGCTCACTTGTGACGGCTTCCCAGTAGGGCAGCGGACGGACGTCGAAATCGAACTCGGCCTCTGCCTTGATGCCCGCGTAACCTGCCGAACTTTCAGTGAACAATGCGCATTCGCCTGACCGGAAGTTCGCGCCACCTTCGTTTCTGCGACCGGTATAGATGAACTTGCCATCCTTGGCCCAGTCACCCATCGCGGTCAGGTGTGCCACCTGCGCCGGACCGTTCAGCATCAGTTCGGTATCCAGACCGGCAAAACCGTTATCCTGCGATGCAAACGGAACGTCGTGATAGGCCGACATGTTTTCAAGATGGATCCAGCTTTGCCATGCGGTGACCAGTGGGCAGTCTTCGCCCCCGGCCTTGAGCTGTTCAAGTACGTCTCCAACCTTTTCCCACGTGGACAGATCCGTATCTGGATCAACACCGGCGGCTTCGAACGCGTCTCGGTTGACCCAAAGAACTGGCGTGGATGAGTTGAAGGGCAGCGAAAGCATGTCCCCGTCAGTGGTTGTATAGTATCCTTTGACGGCACCGATATACGCGTCGGGATCAAAAGACGCGCCACTTTCAGCCATCACTTCGTAGACGGGCCGGATCGCACCTTCGGCTGACATCATCGTTGCCGTGCCGACCTCGAATACCATCAGGATTTGCGGCTGCTCACCGGCGCGGAAGGCAGCGATCCCCGCGTTCAGGGTTTCCGAGTAGTTGCCCTTATGGCTTTCAACCACGACATACTCGTCCTGGCTGGCGTTGAATTCTTCCACTTGGGCTTTGACAAGCTCACCAAGGCGGCCGGTAAAGGCGTGCCAGAACTGAACCTCGGTTTGTGCCATTGCCGCCACTGGGGACAAGGCAGTTGTAACGGCAAGAGCGCCGAGAAAATTCTTTTTCATGATTCCTCCCATGCATCAGGTTCGATGCTTCGTTGAATACCGACCGCAACGGGTAAACGGCACACATGACGATTTCACGACGTTAACGTTACAGAAATATAATTCAAGCCCAATTTACTGGATAAAAAAATAACATAGTGTTATGAGGCGAGGGCGGCAGATTGGGATCGGTAATGAGTCAAATTCTTAGGGTCCGGCAGTTAGAAGCTCTTATGGCTGTAACAACCAACGGCTCTGTCACGGCGGCAGCAACCGACCTGGGGGTGAGCCAGCCAGCCGTTAGCAGGTTGCTTTCGGATCTTGAAAAGTCACTTGGGTTTCAGCTTTTCGATCGCCGCGAAGGCCGGTTGGTGCCGACGCAGGAGGTTCGGTATCTTTTGCCCAGCGTCGAGCGTGTTCTGGAACTGATGAGGCAAATATCTGACGTCAGCCAGGACATCACACAGCGCAAAGCGGGTCATATCCGTGTTGCATGCCTGCCCGGGTTCGCCACCAGCCATTTGCCCGATGTTGTCGCCAGATTCTTGAAGGATCGGCCCGGCGTCACCCTGACGATCGAACCTGACAGACCTGAGCGCATTCTTGAATGGATGATCGGCGAGCAGTATGATTTCGGCATCACCGACAGCTTTAACGGTCACCCCGCCGTCGAAAGCTGGGATATCGAGGTTCGGACGGTTTGTGTGTTCCCCACCGGAAGTGAATTGGAAAACCTCTCTGTGGTTACACCGACGGACCTCGTAAACAGCAAAATTATCCACACACGACGCGACAGCGACTTTTTCGGACGGCTCTCAAAAGCGTTTCAAAGTGCCAACGTGGAATTGAATTCCCATATTGAAGTCAGGCAGTTCACGGCGGCATGTGAATTGGCTGTGAAAGGCGTTGGCGTTTCCGTCGTGAGCGAACTGGACGCCGTCCAATACGCAGCCCACGGATTAAGCTATCGACCGTTTAAGCCATTTCTGCCGCATACTCTTTCTCTTGTTCGCCCGATTTTGAAACAACCGTCACTGGTGACCCTGGAATTCATCGAACAGTTTCGAGACAGCCTGGAGCCTTTCAAGGCAGAATAGGGCGGTTGAAATTAAATGTTGCAACCGGTTGCAAAAATATTGATTGTGTCACCTGAGAATTGATTCGGGGGACCGTATGTTGAAGATCGGATTGCTGGGGGCCGGACGTATTGGTCGCGTGCATGCGGAAGCGATTTCGGCACACCCCCAAACCGAATTGACGGCTATTTCAGACGCGGTGAATAATGCCGCTGTCGGTCTGGCTGCTGAGTACGGCGCCAGGGTGCAAAGCTCTGACGAGATTATCGGTGATTCAACGATTGATGCGGTTCTGATCGCAACGCCTACCGATACGCATTCCGACTTGATCGAAGCGGCAACGCAGGCCGGCAAAGCGGTCCTGTGCGAAAAACCCGTCGATCTGGACCTTGAGCGAGCGAAGATTTGCCAAAAAGCTGCAGGCGCGACTGGTCAACCGGTCATGCTTGGCTTCAACCGTCGCTTCGATCCCAATTTCCAGGCGCTAAAAGCTGCCTATGATGGTGGGGAGGTCGGTAAAGCTGAACTATTGTCCATTACGTCGTTTGATCCGGCGCCGCCTCCGGTAAGTTATGTCAAGGTATCGGGTGGGTTGTTCCGGGACATGATGATCCATGATTTTGACATGGCCAACTACCTGATGGCGCAGATGCCTGTCACCATTTCAGCCGTGGGAACTTCTGTCGTCGATCCGGAAATAGGGCAGGCCGGTGACGTGGATACGGCCGTGGTAACAATGACTTACCCGGATGGTAGCCTCGCTGTTATCAAAAACTCGCGGCGGGCGGCATACGGGTATGATCAACGGGTCGAACTACTAGGCTCAAGGGGCCTTTTGCAGGCGCATAATGTCCTTGAGAATTCAATTGTTAAATCAACGGCCGACGGCGTGACCGGAGCGAAGCCAACATACTTCTTTCTTGAACGCTACATGGCCGCCTACCGCGCCGAATGGGATGCGTTTACGCGCGCCATTCAGTCCGGCTCGGACGTGCCGGTAACACTTGAGGATGGTGTGGCGGCGTTGGCGATGGCCGAAGCCGCAACGCGCTCGGCGAAGTCCGGAAGGCCCGTTGCGATGGAGGAAGTTTTTTGAAACCGGTTGCAAAATGATCGGATATCCGGAAACTGAAGGAAGCTCGATCACCGATCGGAGCAGACGAGATTCGGTTTAGCCGAATGGCCGGGCGGACCCGGCACCAAGATTGAATTTTCTATTGGGAGGAATGGAAATGAAAAAAATCGTAAAAGGTGTGCTGATGGCCAGCGCAGTCGCATTTGCCGGCGCCACAGGCGTTGCGGCAGAAGGCGAGAAGTATATTCTGGTCAGCCATGCTCCGGACAGTGACAGCTGGTGGAACACCATCAAGAACGGTATTGCCCTGGCGGGCGATCAGATGGGTGTCGAGGTTGAATATCGCAACCCGCCCACCGGTGACCTTGCTGACATGGCGCGGATCATCGATCAAGCCGCCGCTTCGGGACCCAATGGTATCATCACCACGCTGGCCGACCCGGACATTCTGGAAGGTCCGATCAAAGCCGCCGTGGATTCCGGTATCGACGTCATCATCATGAACACCGGCACGCCGGAAAAGGCGCGCGAAGTTGGTGCGCTGATGTATGTCGGCCAGCCGGAATATGACGCTGGATTGGCTGCTGGCCAGCGCGCCAAAGGCGATGGCATCAGCTCGTTCCTGTGCGTGAACCACTACATCGTGCAGCCATCCAGCCAAGAACGCTGTCAGGGCTTTGCAGACGGTCTGGGCATCGAATTGGGCGAGCAGATGATCGACGCGGGACAAGATCCGGCCGAGATCAAGAACCGCGTTCTGGCATACCTGTCGGCAAACCCCGACACTGACGCCGTTTTGACACTTGGCCCGACTTCGGCTGACCCGACCATTCTGGCGCTGGAAGAAAACGGCATGGCCGGTGACATCTACTTCGGCACCTTCGATCTGGGTGGTGAAATCGTCAAAGGCATCAAAAGTGGTGTGATCCAGTGGGGCATCGACCAGCAGCCCTTCCTGCAGGCCTACCTGCCAGTCGTCGTGATGACGAACTACCACCGCTACGGCGTTCTGCCGGGCAACAACATCAACTCAGGCCCCGGTTTCGTGACCGCTGACGGGTTGGAAAAGATCGAAGAGTTCGCGGGCGAATACCGCTGATCTTCAAGACGGTGCGGACGCATGACGTGTGTCCGCACCACCTGATGCAAGCATTCAGACGAACGCGCCAAGGAGGCAACAATGGCAGAGTCAGCGCAATCCGCAGTCGGTGGTGACGAGCGGGTAAAAGAGATATCACCTCTACGCCAGGCCCTGATACGCCCCGAATTGGGCGGAATGGTCGGCACAGTCGCGGTATTCACGTTTTTCCTGCTGTTTGCTTTTGACAGCGGCATGTTCACCAGTCAGGGCGTGATGAACTGGTCCGTGGTCTCCGCGCAGTTCATGATCATTGCTGTTGGAGCCTGTTTGCTTATGATCGCGGGTGAGTTTGACCTTTCCGTCGGCTCAATGATCGGATTCGCGGGCATGATGATCGCGATTTTCTCGGTCAATCTTAGCTGGCCGGTCTGGATTGCCATCATGGTGACCTTTGTACTTTGCGTCTCGATTGGGGCGCTGAACGGCTTTATCGTCGTGCGCACCGGATTGCCTAGCTTTATCGTGACACTGGCCTTCCTGTTTATTCTGCGTGGTTTTACCATTTTTCTGCCGCAAACAATCGAGCGGAAAACAATCATTGGCGGCATTCGGGATGTAGCCGAGGGCGATTGGCTGGCATCGGTGTTTGGCGGCAAGATAGGGCAGGGCTTTTTCGTTTGGTTGGGTGATAATGACCTAATCGGAACTTTTGAACGCGGCACGCGCGAGGGTCAGCCGGTGGTTGACGGTATCCCCATGCTGATTATTTGGGCCATCGCGCTTATCATCTTTGGCCATGTGCTTCTGACCAAAACAAAATTCGGCAACTGGATCTTTGCCTCGGGGGGTGACGCTGAGGCTGCGCGAAACTCGGGTGTTCCGGTGAACAGAGTCAAAGTTCTGATGTTCATGTTCACCGCCTTCTGCGCGACGGTTTTTGCGACCTGTCAGGTGATGGAATTCGGTTCCGCCGGAGCGGATCGCGGGTTGTTGAAGGAATTCGAGGCGATTATCGCCGTGGTGATCGGCGGTGCGTTGCTGACCGGCGGTTATGGCTCGGTCCTTGGGGCGGCACTTGGGGCCCTGATATTTGGTGTGGTGCAGCAGGGGCTGTTTTTTGCCGGGGTCGAAAGCTCTCTGTTCCGGGTGTTCCTGGGCGTGATCCTGTTGGGTGCCGTGATCCTGAATACTTACATTCGTCGCATCATCACAGGAGAACGCTGAGATGACCGAAGATACCAATTTCCATCACGGTGATGTGCAGGGTCAGGATCCGATCATCCGGATGATCGACATTGAAAAGCACTTTGGCTCTGTGATTGCTCTGGCCGGGGTCAGCTTTGATCTGAAGCCGGGTGAGTGTCACTGCCTTCTGGGCGACAATGGCGCGGGTAAATCGACCTTCATCAAGACGATGTCCGGGGTCCATAAGCCGACAGCTGGCGAGATCATCTTTGAAGACAAACCCATGCATTTTGAGGACCCGCGTGATGCCATCGAAGCTGGGATCGCAACAGTGCACCAACATCTGGCTATGATCCCGCTGATGAGCGTCAGCCGCAACTTCTTCATGGGCAATGAACCCACGCGCAAAGTCGCCGGGATCAGTTTTTTTGACAAGAAGTTGGCCGACGAAATCACCATGGAAGAGATGCGCAAAATGGGTATCAACTTGCGTGGTCCCGATCAGGCTGTGGGTACGTTGTCAGGTGGTGAGCGTCAGACGGTTGCGATTGCACGGGCCGTGCATTTTGGCGCGAAAATCTTGATTTTGGACGAACCGACATCGGCTCTCGGCGTGCGCCAGACTTCGAACGTTTTGGCGACCATCGACAAAGTGCGCAGTCAGGGTGTGGGTGTGGTGTTCATCAGCCACAATGTTCGTCACGCGCTGGCGGTCGGCGATCGGTTTACAGTGTTGAACCGGGGTAAAACTCTGGGCACTGCCAAACGGGGTGAGATTTCGCCCGAAGAACTACAGGACCTGATGGCAGGTGGTCAGGAGCTGGCCCAGCTGGAAGGGTCTTTGGGCGGAACGGTCTGACGCGGTCCCGCGCAGACCCAGCTTTCGAAAAACTGGTATTCAACAGACTGGCCGGGTGGCCTTGAGTTGAAAGGGATCAATATGGGCAAAACTATCAGACTGACCGCAGCGCAAGCTCTGGTTCGCTACCTGGGCGCGCAGATGAATGAGGCAGGAGAGCCGTTTATCGCAGGTGTCTGGGCTATTTTCGGCCACGGTAACGTGGCTGGCCTGGGTGAGGCACTGCATGCTGTGAAAGACAGTCTGCCGACCTATCGCGGCCATAACGAACAGACGATGGCGCATTGCGCTATCGCGTATGCGAAGCAGATGCGGCGCACGCGCGCGATGGCGGTGACGTCGTCCATCGGGCCGGGCGCGACCAACATGGTGACAGCGGCCGCTTTGGCGCACGTAAACCGGTTGCCGGTGCTGATCATCCCCGGGGATATCTTCGCAACGCGTGGTCCTGATCCTGTGTTGCAGCAGATCGAGAACTTTGGGGACGGAACGGTCAGCGCGAACGACTGTTTCAAACCTGTCAGCCGTTACTTCGACCGAATCTCAAGGCCAGAGCATCTGCTAACCGCACTGCCAAGGGCTTTCCGCACCATGACGGATCCTGCCGATTGTGGCCCGGCGACTCTGGCCTTTTGTCAGGATGTGCAGGCTGAAGCCTATGACTATCCCGAAAGCTTTTTTGAGCCGCGCGTCTGGTATCAGCGCCGCATTCGCCCCGACGAAGGTGAACTGGCCCGCGCCGTCGCTGCCATCAAAGCGGCAAAGCGCCCGGTCATCGTGGCGGGTGGCGGAGTTCACTATTCGGGCGCGACGGATGCGCTGCAGAGTTTCGTGGAAACGCACAATATCCCGATCACCGAGACACAAGCAGGTAAGTCTGCGCTTGCATGGGATCACCCGTTGAACCTCGGGCCTGTAGGGGTGACTGGCGGCGAACCGGCCAATTCTGTTTGCGCTGAAGCGGATCTGGTGCTGGCCGTTGGCTCTCGCATGCAGGATTTCACTACCGGATCGTGGGGCCTGTTCTCAAACCCTCAGCGCGAGATGATCTGCCTGAATACTGCGGCTTATGACGCGGAAAAGCACGGTGCGATGCCATTGCAATCCGATGCGCGCGTTGGGCTAGAGGAGCTGGGAGCGGCCTTGCAGGGATACCGCGCCGATCCGGTTGCGGATACGGTCAAAGCGGATTGGTTTGGCAAGGTCGACAAGTTGACCGATACCCCCGGCGACGGGAATGCATTGCCGACAGATATGCAGGTTGTTGGTGCGGTCCAGCGTGCCTCGAACAATGACACTGTCGTCATGTGCGCGGCGGGCACCATGCCCGGAGAGCTACACAAACTATGGAAAGCGCCACGTCCCGGTGCCTATCACATGGAATATGGTTTTAGCTGCATGGGGTATGAGATTGCCGGTGCGATGGGCATCAAGATGGCGCAACCGGATCGCGATGTGATCTGTTTTACCGGCGACGGCACCTATATGATGGCGAATTCAGAAATGGCGACGGCGGCGATGATGGGCGTTTCGTTTACCGTCGTCATTACCGACAATCGCGGCTTTGGCTGCATCAACCGTCTGCAAATGGGCACAGGTGGTGCCGAGTTTAACAACCTGCTGGATCATGCCGTGCATGAGACCCCCTCTGCTATCGATTTCGCGGCCCATGCGGCGGCGATGGGGGCGACTTCGATCAAGGTCACTTCGATTGCCGAGCTGGAAGACGCGCTGGCCAAACGTGGCGAAGTCAAAGGGCCTTACGTGGTGGTCATCGACACTGATCCGTATCCGTCGACCGAGTTCGGCGGCACATGGTGGGAAGTGGCGGTGCCTGAGGTCAGCATCCGTCCTGAAGTGAACGAAAAACGCGCGGCTTATGAGCTGGCGATTAAGGAAAGAAACACGAAATGAGCGTGAAAATCGGGATTTCTCCGATCGCCTGGCAAAATGACGATTTGCCGGACCTGACGGCGGCGTACACTATGGAACAGGCCCTGAAAGAGGCGCGTGAGATCGGGTACACCGGTGTCGAGCGTGGCCAGCGGATGCCCGGCGATACTGAAGGGCTGCGTGCCTATCTGGAAGGCAGTGACATCGCGCTCTGTGGCGGGTGGTGCTCGGGTGCCTCGCTGGTCAATGACTTCGCTGCAGAACGTGAGGCTGTGCGGGAACAGGTTGAACAATTTGTGGCCCTAAACAGCCCGTGCATCGTCTATGCGGAATGCTCGAACACCGTGCAGGGTCAAGCGGGTACGCCGGTGAACAACCGACCCAGGCTGACTAAAGATGAAGTGTTGGCCTATGCCGCCAAGATCACTGAGCTGGCTAAATGGATGGCCGACCAGGGTATGCCGATGGCCTATCATCATCACATGGGCACGGTCATCGAGACAGAGGATGACGTGAACTGGTTGATGGAAGGGTCTGGACCCGAAGTAAAGTTGTGCTTTGACACTGGTCACCTGCTATTCGGTGGTGGCGATGTGATGGCAACGCTGAACCGCTGGGGTGATCGCGTGCATCATGTGCATTTCAAGGACATCCGCCCGGCCATTGTGCAGGACGTAAAAGAAAATGACCGCAGTTTCCTGGACGCGGTCGTTGCCGGAGCTTTCACCGTGCCGGGCGATGGTTGTATCGATTTTCAGGCCGTGGCGAATACCCTCAAGTCCATGGATTACAACGGATGGATCGTTGTCGAGGCCGAACAGGACCCGGCCAAGGCTCCGCCATATGAATACTCCAAGAAAGGCTACGAGCACATTCTCGACGTTTGTGGACAGGCAGGATTGGAGGTCCAGGCGTAACAACTCTCCCTTCGGGGTTAACACCGAAGCCATGAAAAAGGAGAAGATCATGGTAGATCAACAGCTAGGTTTTGTCGGCTATTTCGACCGGGAATCCTGTGATCTGGATGAATTCAAGGTGTTGACCTCGCAGAACCTTACAGCCGATGTCGTCCCGTACTCCGCCACGATCGAAAAGAACGTTCCAGTCTATGACATGGACGAGCTGCGCCCTGCGCTGGAAAACGTAGGTAAGCGTAAGGCTCTGCTGGCCGAGTGGGGCCATGTGTTGGACAAATCGTCAGGCGTGATCGTTCTGAAACGTGCGTTCGCTGATACGTCCGTGATTGACCGCGCAACCGATGTCTTTCGTCAGATAATAGTTGACGAAAGACAAAGCGGCGCGGGAGAGGGTGACCACTTTGCGGCGTCCGGGGCCAATGATCGGATCTGGAACGCCCTGCAAAAGCAATGCCTGCGCGACCCCGAGGGTTTTGCCCTCTATTTCGGGAACACGGCTGTTGCTGCAGCCTGCGAGGCGTGGTTGGGGCCAAACTATCAGGTCACGGCACAGATCAATCAGGTGCGTCCAGGTGGTCAGGCGCAGCAGGCGCACAGGGATTATCACCTTGGGTTTCAAAGTGCGGATAGCGCTGCGCGCTATCCCGCACATGCACATCTGGTCACGGCATCACTGACGTTGCAAGGGGCGGTCGCCCATTGCGATATGCCGGTCGAAAGCGGGCCAACCAAGCTGCTGCCGTTCTCGCAGCTTTATCCGCCGGGCTACCTGGCGTTTCATGACGAGGGCCACCGCGCGCATTTCGAAGACAGCTATATCCAGCTGGCGCTGGACAAGGGGGATGCTGTGTTCTTCAACCCGGCACTGTTCCATGCGGCTGGTGAAAATCGCAGTGCGGATATCGACCGGATGGCGAACTTGTTGCAAATCTCATCTGCATTTGGCCGCGCGATGGAAACCGTTGACCGGCGGTCCATGTCTGAGGCGGTGTATCCTTCGCTTATTGCGTTGAAACAACGCGGCGCGTTGGTCGCTTCCGAATTGGACGCGGCCATTGCCGCCACAGCCGAGGGGTATCCTTTCCCAACCAATCTGGATACGGACCCGCCCGTAGGAGGCAACGCACCGGAAAGTCAGGCCGATATACTGCGTCGTGCTGTGTCTGAAGGCTGGACCGAACCACAATTGGCCGAGACGTTCTCGGCACTGCAATCAAGGCAAGCCGCCTGAGACAATAAGGGCGGGTTAGTCAAACCCGCCCAATACGGAGAAGAAAACATGGCTGACCTGCTCAAAAAGCCCTTTGGGCGTCGAGGAAAAGTTCATGACATAACTCCGGCCAGCGCCGGGTGGCGCTATGTGGGGTTTGGGCTTTACCACCTTCGGGCAGGCGATACAGTGGCCGAGGCAACGGGTGATCGCGAGGTCATTCTGGTCATGGTCGAGGGCAAGGCCCGCATCGCCGGAGCTGAGCGGGACTGGGGTGTTCTGGGCGATCGGATGAACGTTTTCGAGAAGACGCCGCCGCACTGTCTTTATCTGCCGAACGGCACAGAATGGACGGCCGCAGCCGAAACGGATTGCGTTATTGCGGTGTGTACAGCCCCGGGCAAGAGTGGCCACTCTGCGCGACGCATCGGCCCCGAAGGCATTACTCTGACCGAGCGCGGCAAGGGCGTAAATGCGCGCTATATCAACAACATAGCGATGGAGAATGAGGACTATGCTGATAGCTTGCTGGTGACCGAAGTGTTTACGCCAAACGGGCATTGGTCATCGTACCCCAGCCATCGACACGATGAAGATGATTTTCCGCGGATCACCTATCTGGAAGAGACCTACTACCACCGTCTGAACCCGGCGAATGGGTTCGGGATTCAGCGTGTCTATACCGATGATGGGCAGTTAGATGAGACTATGGCTGTATCCGATGGCGATGTTGTTTGCGTGCCCCGCGGTCATCACCCATGCGGCGCACCTTATGGGTTCGAGATGTATTATCTGAACGTTATGGCCGGACCGCTGCGCAAATGGCGCTTTGTTCCGGCCCCCGAAGTTGAATGGATCATGGAGCGCGACGCATAACGCCCACGCCTACCTTTGCGCGGGCGCACCAAAGGCCCGAATGACCATGCGGGCTGCCGCCGCAACCGGGTCGTGGGTCTCTTTCAGGATCGTCACGCGGTCAAATCTGTCAGGGTCTCGGTTGACTGCCTCGCGCAGCGCGTTACCAAATGCCATGCGCAGTTCGGTACCGATATTGAACTTGCAGATCGACGTTTCCCGCGCCAACCTGCTGCGTTGTTCCACAGGCACGCCAGAGCCGCCATGAATGACCAACGGAACACTTGTCGCAGCGTCGATTTTGGCGATGCGAGCCTCGTCTAATCCGCCTTCTTTGTTCTGTTGCAGATGAACGTTTCCGACTGAGATGGCCATCGCGTCCACGCCGCTTTCACGAGCGAACTGCGCGGCCTCGTTTGGGTCTGTCCCGTTCGATCCTTCGCCGCCGGAATAGCCGACAAAGCCGATTTCACCTTCGCAGGAAATACCTGCCGCATGGGCCATTTCGGCGATAGCAGCAGTTTCGTCGATGTTTTGCTGCAGCGGCTTGCGTGACCCGTCAAACATGAGCGATGTGAACCCGCTGTCCAATGCGATCTTGCAGTCCTCGAATGTATAACCGTGATCCAGATGGGCCACGACTGGAACCGAAGCACTCTCGGCCAAGAATCGAAACATCTTGCCCAGAACAGGCAGGGGTGTGTGTTCGCGGCAGCTTGGACCAGCCTGAAGGATCACCGGCGCATTTTCCGCCTCGGCTGCGGCTACATAGGCGCGCATATCCTCCCATCCCAGCGTAACAAGCCCGCCAACAGCGTAGCCGTTTTCGTATGCAGGGGTGAGGACGTCTTTGAGTGTGGCGAGGGTCATTTGAATTTGGCAATCATGTCTTTGATGCCTGGAATGGTCTCGACCTGATAGGCATGGGTTGGTTGGAAGTACTGGACCAGCGAACGCTGAGTCAGACCGCCAAGGATGGTGAAATAGTACATCTCGTATCCCGGCAGAACACAGCAGGGGTGATAACCCTTGTCGATGCAGATCGTTGAGCCGTCGACGATGTGATAGGCGTCGCCCGGTTCGTTATCCTCACGCTGCAACATCTGAAGGCCCGATCCCCAGTTGGGTTTGAAACGGAAATTGTAGGTCTCGTCGTGCCGCGTCTCGTCCGGCAGACGGTTCGTGTCATGCTTGTGGCTGGGGAAGCCGGACCAGCCGCCCTGACCCACGGTGAACAGCTCACTGATCAGCAGGCGACCCACTTTGTCGTGCTGTTTCTGGCCGAGGATGTGTTTGATTTTGCGATGCGTTTTCGTGTCGTCGCTGCCGTATTGCACAAGGTCGTGTTCACGCACATCGAATGGAACCAGTACCTTGTCGTACTTGGCGCCCGCTATGAAGATTTCGGTTTCATCCGACACGCAGACCAGTTGGACCTTAGCGCCGACCGGCACATAAACGCCTTCCGGATCCCCATCCCAGACGTCTTCGCCCCGCTTGCCCAGCTTGGCGAACTGCTCGCCTTCTACATCGACATCGACACTGCCCGTGGCGGGCACGATACAGGTCTCATAACCGGGCACCTGATATTCAAACGCTTCGCCCTTTTTCAGTTTGACGATGTTGAAGTAGTTCAGCGGAACCGTTGGATCATCGGCGTCGACGATCGGTTTGTTCTGATTGTCATAGGGAGCGATGTGCATGAGGGGTTCCTATGTCGTTGGGCCGGGATTGGCCGCAAGAAATGCGTCCAGTTCCAGAGTTGTTGGCATGGCCGGGGCGCAGCCGGGCTTGGACACGACGATTGAGGCGCAGGCTGAGCCGCGCATAACCGCTTCTTTAGGCTCGCTTCCAGCAGCGATCGAGGCCAGCAAGCCGGCCATGAAACTGTCGCCAGCACCGTTGGGTTTGACAGCCTCTACCGGATATATGCCGGTTTCGATTTCCTGCCCATCCACCAGAGTTACCGCGCCTTTTTCGCCCATCTTGTAGATCACGATCCGGCCCGGTTTCGCCGCCAACTCCTTGGCTTTGGCGAAGCCTTTGTCGATGCCGCCTGCCATGAAACCAAATTCTTCGTCATTGCCGACGATTAGATCGCTTGCTTCGCCCGCGCGCGACAGGACTTCGGCGGCAACCTCAGGTGATGGCCAACTGTAGGGACGGTAGTCTATGTCAAAAATTAACGGCAAACCCGCATTGCGGGCGTTTTCGAACGCGCGAAACGTGGCGCTGCGCGAGGGTTCAGCGGCAAACACCGTTCCGGCAGATATCACGGCTGAAAATTTGCCGTAGTCGACCTTGTCCATGTCATCCTCGGTCACCTGAAAGTCGACTGCGCCGTTGCGGTAGATGACATTTTGAAATTCTTCGATCCGGCTTTCGTAAACGGCCAGAGACATGCGGTATTCACCGCCGACGACGCGGATATAGGACGTGTCTACACCGTAATGAGCAAGTTTATTCAGGCAGAAGCGGCCAACCGCATCATCTGAGACCGAAGTGATCAAGGATGCCTGGCTGCCCAGTTTGACCAGCCCCGCGCAGATATTTGCCGATGAACCGCCCAGATCGGCGTGAAACGTGTCGGCGTCTTCGCTTTTAACACCAACGGGATTGGCATACAGGTCCATGCCCGCGCGTCCAAAGACCGCGAACCGGTTTCCTTTGATACCGTCTATCAAAGCGCTCACGTCATGTCCTCCGGCAAAAATGGGCTGGCGAGGATCGTTGGTCCTTGCGTTGAATCGATTCACACGATACTGATTTTGCAACCGGTTGCAAATACATTGTTCGGAGCCGTTGCAGATGCCTGAAATCGGAATTGGAATTATTGGCGGCGGCTATATGGGCAAAGCTCATTCAGTCGCGATGTCAGCCGTTGGCGCAGTGTTCAACACCGCCTTGCGGCCACGACTTGAGATGATTTGTGCGTCCACGCCCGAAAGCGCCGAGCGATACCGCGCGGCTTACGGCTTTCGTCGCGCGACCTCGGATTGGTCTATGCTGGTCAATGATCCGGCAGTTGATGCCGTCGTGATTGCCTCGCCTCAAACAACGCACAGACAGATTGCAGAGGCCGCATTAGCCTTGGGCAAGCCTGTGTTGTGTGAAAAACCCCTCGGATCTTCTTTGGATGATGGGCGCGCAATGGTTGCCATGGCCGAGGCCAAGGGCGTCACCAATATGGTCGGGTTCAACTACGTCAGAACGCCCGCAACACAGTTTGCCCGTCAGTTGATAGCCAACGGTGAATTGGGGGACATAACCTGGTTTCGCGGCGAGCATACTGAGGACTTCTATGCCGACCCCGACGCTCCGGCTACATGGCGAACGTCCGGAATGGCCAACGGCACAATTGGGGATCTTGCCCCACATATGGTCAACGGTGCTTTGGCCCTGATCGGTCCGATTGTCGAGGTTATGGCCGAAGTGGAAACGGTTCATAGTGAACGCCCAGGCGGCACCGTTACCAATGATGACCACGCCCAGATAATGTGCCGGTTTGCCGGTGGTGCGATGGGTAATATCTATGTCAGCCGCATCGCGACGGGGCGAAAGATGGGCTATGCCTATGAAATTACAGGCACCAAAGGCGCAATCCGGTTCGATCAGGAAGATCAGAACGCCCTGTGGCTCTATCGGCGCGAAGGACCAGAGGAAGAAAGGGGTTTCACTAAGATCCTGACGGGCCCGGCGCACCCCGATTATGAGCCTTTCTGTCAGGGCCCCGGTCATGGAACAGGTTATCAGGACCAGATCATCATTGAGGCCAAAGATTTTCTTGAGGCCATTCACACTGGCAAATCAATCTGGCCCACATTCCGAGATGGGCATGAGGTCAACTGCGTCCTTGCTGCGGCGCTAAAGTCGTCAGAGCAGCGGCAGTGGCAGGACGTCAGCACTGTCTGAACACAAAAACTAAGAGATCATCTAAGAGAGACGAGAACCATGGCAAAGCTGAAATGGGGCATGATTGGTGGTGGTGAAGGCAGTCAGATCGGACCCGCACACCGGTTAGGAGCGTTGGCGGATGGGATGTTTGAATTCGCTGCGGGTGCTTTGGATCACCGACCCGATGTTGGGCGGGAATATGCGCAAAGACTTGGCGTGGCGACGGATCGCGCCTATGGCGACTGGCAGGAAATGCTGGCCGGGGAAAAGGACCGTCCCGACCGGGTTGATCTGGTGACAATCGCCACTCCGAACTCCACCCACTTTGAGATTGCCAAAACGTTCCTTGAAGCCGGGTTCAATGTGCTTTGCGAAAAGCCAATGACAATGACCGTGGAAGAGGGCCAAGAGATCGTTCGCGTCGCAGAGGCCTCGGGCAAGATTTGTGCCGTGAACTATTGCTATTCCGCTTATCCGATGGTGCGCCAGGCGCGCGCGATGGTTCGCGCCGGGGATATTGGCAAGGTTCGCCTAGTTGTGACGAATTTCAGCCATGGCCACCATGGCGACGCGACTGACGCCGATAACCCTCGGGTGCGGTGGCGCTATGATCCAGCGATGGCCGGCGTGTCTGGCCAGTTCGCAGATTGCGGTATCCATGCGCTGCACATGGCCAGCTTCATCAGTGACGATGAAGTCAAAACCTTGTCTGCAGATATGGCGTCTACGATTTCAAGCCGCGAACTTGAGGACGACGCCATGGTCAATTTCCGGACCGAAGGCGGTGCTGTCGGGCGGTTGTGGACCTCATCGGTGGCAATTGGGCGTCAGCACGGGTTTGACATTCAGGTCTTTGGCGAAACCGGAGGTCTTCGCTGGACGTCCGAGCAGCCCAATCAATTGATCTATACGCCTGTAGGTGGCCGCACGCAGATCATCGAAAAAGGCGAAGGCGGTCTTCACGATGATGCGCAAAGATTGTCCCGTGTGGCGATCGCCCATCCCGAAGGGTTCCCGCTGGCCGTCGCCAACATCTATTGCGATCTTGCCGATGCTATTCGCGGAGAGGCGCGTGATGGTCTGCCGACACCTGCCGACGGAGTGCGGTCGATTGCAGCCGTGCATGCCGCAGTGACTTCGGCGAAAAATGACGGGGCATGGACGGACGCGCGCCCGCCAATGTTTCGCTGATCAGGATCGGGGTCGCAGTGTGCCCCGCTCGATCACACGGCAGGGGAAAATACGGGCCTCGGGGTAACGCTCGGGGTCTTTCAACATCTCTTCGACCAGATCGACGGATGCGGTAATGATTTGCTTGATCGGCTGATGAATCGTCGTCAGGTCCACGCTTTCCCAGCGCGACATCTCCATGTCGTTCAGGCCGATGATGCCGATATCTTTACCCGGTTTCAGCCCGTGATCGGACAATGCGGACAGGGCGCCTATGGACAAAATATCGTCGCCGCAAAAGTATCCCTCTGCAGGGCCTTCCGCCAATTGTTGAAGCATTTCTTCTCGCCCGGCTTCAAATGAATAGGCGCCTGCGAAGCAATGCGTCACTTCGAGTCCCGGGTGCCTTTCTACTTCTTCCATGAAACCGCGATACCGATCCATCGCCGATGTCGCATCTTTTGGGCCGCCCAGATAGCCGATTCGACGATACCCCCGCGACGACAGCTCGCGCGCGGCCATGCGCCCGCATTCAACGTTGTCTATGCCTACAACATGCACCTCTGGCGACGTCGCTGATCGACCGAAAGTGTGCACAACCGGAACACCTGCATCGTGGAACGCCTTGGCAAAGCTGGGCGGCAAGGTAGATGAGGCGACGATGGCAGCATCCACAGAATACTGCCGCAGCATCCGGACCGAGTTTGTCGGCTCGGTTTCATCGGTCAGGTTCACGATCAGCGGACGCAGGCCGCGTTCCTGCAGGGCGCGGGTGAACTGGTCAAAGACTTCAAGAAAAATGGGGTTGTGGAAGTTGTTGGAAATCAGCCCGATCAATTTGGTGCGTCCGGTTGTCAGCGAAGAAGCCAAGGCATTCGGGCTGTACCCCAGTTCGGCCGCAGCCTTTTCCACCTTGCTACGTGTCTTTGGTGAGACGGATGCGCCTTCGGTAAAGGTCCGCGATACGGCAGAGCGAGATACACCGGCCAGTGCGGCCACTTCTTTGAGGGTCACACTCATGGCTGGCACCGATAGGTTCGGGGGTGGCTTTCAGTTAAATTCATGGGAAAATACTACGCCTTATTGCGTCAGGTTTGCAATCGGTTGCAACGCTGCGCTGAAAAGACGTTGGGTTCCTTGCAAAGGGGCATGCCAGGGCTTTGGCACTCGGACTTGGTTGCAATCTGTAGATCCAGACGCTGTATCGAAGGGGTTTAGGCAGGCGCATCGCACTTAAAGACCCTGACATTGCGTGGCCAGCAACCTGAGAATACCCCTTTCCCGACCTCATTGAAGCAGTGACCATTCAAGACGGTTATCTCCGCACACTTCAGCCCGAACGCGCATTGCCCCGCTTTTGGTGGGCACAGTGACGATTGTGCCTGCTTTGACTGGTGACAAGGGTGTTGTCGTCCATCGCAGTCTTTGTTCAGGGGTAACATGTTTAAGAGGGCGCTGCAGGCTGGGTTCTTCGTAAAAAACGGGGCGGTGAGGTGCATAAACGTTCAGGGACGTCATCTTGTAGGCAGTGAACACATCAAACGGCTTACTCTGTTTTATGGCCGCCCGCATGGAATACCGCCACGCATCCAAACCTGCTGGTGACACATAGAGAATAGCTACTGCGCCGGCCATAGAATGCAGCCTCAGCCAATTACTGTTCTCAGTCGAAGCGAGTGCAAGGTTGTAATACGCGCGGTGGCTGAAACGTTGAACATAGCGACGTGTCCAGGGAAAGCAGCCGAAGGGCGAAACCCCCAAATAAACAACGTCCGCATCTTTTGGAATTTCAGGAATGGTCAGGTCTTCGGTCGACGCGGAGACATCATCCTCCAGAACCAATGCCGGGAGCGTTTTGATTGTCTCAAGCGCTGCAAGGTGGGCGCGGGCGCAGTTTAAGGCATGGCTTTGTCCGGCGCTGCCTTCTGAAAATGAAAAACTGATGTCGTGCCTGTTCATCAAGTTGGTCATATGAAGCCGTCTGCTATTGTTATCGGGTAAATTGATGACCCGGCAGTCTGCGACGATTGCGCTCAACTTTTTCATTTTGGTGTCCGTCAGCTGCGCCACGCAATTCGCGCAGCCCATGAATGATCGTGGATCGGGGGTTTCAAGATGCTTGAGCATCGGCTCTGTTGCAATCGTTGCTTTGGCCTATGCATGGCATGGAACATGGGCCTGAATCTGCCTGACAACGACTGTCAGGCAAGAGACAAAGTTGGGCTGTTCTTGCATAGCTCGGACGCCTGCCAAAACAGGACGTCCTCAAAATCCTGAAGCGCCTGAGATTTCTCCTGCGTTGCGGGGTACAACAAACCAAAGGTCATCCAGCGCTCTGGTGCGATTGGAACCAGGGCCAGACGTTCTTTTGTTTCCTGTGCTGCGACCAACTCGTCAGCAATGGTTATACCGGCGCCTTCCGCGACAAGCGAACAGGCAAGCTGGGACGCCGCGACTTCGCAGGTATGTCTGGGATTGACGCCCGCAGACCGGAAGATGTCATCAAGCTGTTCGCGTAATAGAAGCCCGTTCATCAGTCGAATGACCGGCTCGCGGGCGAGATCAGTGGCGGTTACCGACTTGCGATCAGACAATGCATGCGCAACAGGCAAAACAGCCTGCGCCCGGACCCGCAGCAGGGGTTTTGTCCTGACGCCCGGATGCTCGACCGGCAATGCTCCGATGCCGATGTCATATTCACGTCCGGCAAGCCATTTGCTGGCCTCACGTCGTGCCCGGATGTCCAGAGTTACGTTTGTATCAGGGTGGGCTTGCAAAAACATCGCAAGTGCAGGCGCCGAAATTGCCCGTGCGATACGCGGCATCGTGACCACGCGCAGTGTTTCCGTACGTCCGGCTTTAATCTCTGCAGCGATGCGGGGCACTTCATCAAGGTTGTCCAAGATACGCCCGGCTTCGCGGTAGAATGCCATCCCTTCGCGTGTCGGAGTCAAGTTGCGGCCGCTGCGGTCAAACAGGGTCAGGCCCAATTCTGCCTCAAGCCCGGAAATCAGTCGGCTGATTGCAGGCTGACTCAGGTGCAGAATTTCAGATGCAGCAACCAGCGTTCCTTCGGAAAGGGTGGCACGAAAGGCGCGAAGGGCTTTGATATTCATCAGGTGGACTCTTTACTAATTTGCAAGATAAGATAACATCTTTGCATTTTTATTAACACTGAATTTAAGCTAATTTTGATCGCATCTTAGGGAGGATGCTATGAAGCGTAGAACAATTCTCACTGCTGTTCTTGCGGCAGTAACCGTGACTGCAACGGCAACGGCAAGTTTCGCAGCCGACTGGCCGAAACGTCCGATCAACCTGGTTGTTCCTTACAAAGCCGGCGGTGGTACAGACGCTTATGCCCGCGCTATTTCGGCAGCAGCCGAAGGCATTCTGGATGTTCCAGTTGTCGTCGTGAACAAACCCGGCTCGGGCGGTCTGAATGGTGCGAACTCGGTCGTGGGTGCACGCCCTGACGGCTATACATTGATGATGACTTCGGGCGGTTCGTTCCTGTTGTCGACCATGACACGTGACACCGATATCGATGCACTGGACAGCTTTGAGTTTGTTGCTCAGGTCGGTCAGCTGCAAACGTCGCTGATGGTGCCGCTGAACAGCCCGTTCGAGTCCGTTCAGGACGTGATCGACGCGGCCAAAGCCAACCCCGGTCAATTGCGTTGGGCCCATTCGGGTCGCGGAGGCTTCCACCACGTTGGTGGCATGGGCTTCCTGGCCAGTAACGGCATCGAAGCACAGGACGTCCCGTTCAAAGGTGGCGGACCAACCCGTGCTGCACTGATCGGTGAACAGGCCGACTTTGGTTTCCTGGGTGTTCAGCAGCTGGCAGGGTTTGAAGAGCAGCTTCGCGCCTTGGCCGTCAACAGCCAGGAACGCGATGGCATCATGAAAGATGTGCCTGCATTTGGCGAGCTGGGCATCCCGTTTGCCGCTGTATCTTCGCCGGTAATCGTTTTCGCTCCGAAGGGCACACCGGCCGAGGTCGTTGCCGCGATGGAAACCGCGCTGGAGCAGATCGCCGCGAAACCTGAATTTGCCGAACTGCTGGCCTCGCGCGGAACAGGCCCGGTCTATCAGAATGGTGCGGACGCAAAAACAACGCTGTCCGCCATGAAAGAGGACGCCGCTCCCCTGGTCGAAAGTCTGACCAACTAAAGTCCTCGGGGCCGGGTGGATATTCTTCCCCCGGCCTTTTTGTATCTAACGCAATCAGGGAGGAACGATATGCGCGCCTATGCAGAAGGCCTTGTGCTTGCCCTTATTTCCATCGTTGCCATTTGGGGCGCCTGGCAAGTGCCAGCAGCTTCGCCGGGGGATACCTGGGCTGGCATCGTACCATTTTCAGCATCCATCGCACTGCTGTTTCTGTCCGGCCTGTTACTGTTAGGCGCCGTCCGTCAACCGGCTGGCGATACCGGTCAAGAACAGGATAACGGCGCAACCCTGCAGATCATCGGCCTGTTCATCATTGCCCTAATCTATCAGCAGTCATTCCGCTGGTTTGGTTATCTTTTGCCAACAGCGATCGCTGCGCCGGTCGTTTTGTACTTCTTCGGAGTTCGCAGCTGGATCGGTCTGGCGGTTTCCGTCGTTCTGTGCCCGTTGATCTTCCACCTCATCTTTTTTGTGCTGCTTGGTGTGTACCCGCCTTATGGCGAGGTCTTTGACCTGCTCAGCTGGATACAGGGGTAAATCGTCATGGAAATTTTCCCCGCACTTCTTTCGGTCATAACCGACCCCAGTTTGCTGTTTGCCATCGTGCTGGCCGCAGCTGTGGGCATGGTCGTTGGGGCCACGCCCGGTCTGACCGCATCGGCAGCGATTGCCATGCTGCTGCCCATCACCTTTTACATGTCGCCACTATTCGCGCTCGCCTTCCTGTATGTGATCGGTAAATCCGGTCGCTATGGCGGATCGATCGCGGCAATTCTGTTCAACACGCCGGGCACTGCAGCCAGTGCCGCGACACAGATTGACGGTTATCCCCTTGCGCGCGCTGGGCAGGCTGGAAAGGCGATGAAGGTCGCGACCATATCATCAGTCATCGGTGACCTCATGGGGGATATCCTGCTGGTCGTCGGTGTCGGTTTCATTGCGGCTATTGCCCTTAAGCTTGGCCCGCCAGAAACCTTTGCGATCTACTTTGCAGCCTTCGTGGTCATCGGTTCGGTCATCGGCAGCTCAATCGTCAAAGGATTGGCATCTGCCCTGATGGGTATTTTGATCGCCATGGTCGGATTGGACCCAATCTCAAGCGAAGAGCGCTATACGTTTGGCTCGTTCGACCTGTCCAACGGGATTGGCCTTGTGCCCCTGATGATCGGTGTATTCGTTTTGGGAGAGGTCTTTGCCCAGTTGGAAACGCGCCGCAAGGCAACCGGTGAAACCAAAGAAAATGAAAGCACGGAAGACGGCAACAGCCTGACATGGGAAGAGTACAAACCTTGCTTGCCTCATGCGTTCCGTGGAGGCTTCATCGGTGCAGGTATCGGTGTGCTGCCAGGTCTGGGTTCGGCTATTGCGGCGTTCATTTCGTACGGTGAAGGCAAACGCCGCGCCAAAAACCCCGAGAAGTGGGGCAAGGGCGCGCTGGAAGGTGTCGCAGCACCCGAAGCTGCAAACAACGCGGTGTCCGGTCCGTCGATGGCCCCGCTGCTGACGCTGGGCATCCCGGGTTCGACAATTGGTGCGATCCTTTTGGGTGTTTTCCTGATCCACGGCATCCAGGTCGGACCAACCCTGTTCCTGACCGACAAAGAGCTGGTCTACAAACTGTTCGCCTGCGGGATGTTGGGTATCGTGGCCTATGGTCTGATCGGTTACTTCGGTGCCACTCAGGTTGCGCGAATTATCCTGAAGATCCCGACCAATGTCCTGTACCCGCTGATCTTCCTGACCGCGTTTGTCGCAGCTTATTCTGCACGTGGATCAATGTTTGACGTCACAGTCATGACTTGCGCGGGCTTTGCCGGATGGCTGATGCGGAAATACGACTTCAACGTTGCGGCATTTGTCATTTCGTTCGTGCTGGCCAAAGGTGCTGAAGAGACATTCCGTCAGTCGTTGCTGATGTCGGAGGGTGGCGCCCTGATCTTCGTTGAACGTCCGATCGCTTTGGCCTTCCTGGTCATCGGCGCAGGGGCAATTGCCTACCGTATCCGCGGGATCATGAAAGAGCGCAAGATCGCGAAGGGAGCATTAGAAGATGCTTGAGCACTCCCTCTATCGCGACTGCTTTTCCAGCGCCGATATGCGGTCCGTCTGGTCGGAACACGCCACGATCTCGGCCTGGTTGAAGGTTGAACAGACACTGGCCCGTCACCAGGCGTTGGAAAGCCTGATCCCGCAAGAGGCTGCAGATGCGTTGGATGCGGTGTCAGTCTGCAATCTGGACACCGAGCGTTTGCACGAAGACATGATGCTTGTCGGGCGCCCGATCGTTGGTCTTGTCGAACAATTGCGAAGGCAGGTCGGTGAGCACGCGACACAGGTGCACTACAGGGCGACAACGCAGGACATTATGGACACCGCTCTGGCCCTGCAAATGAAGATCGGTCTGGAGCACATCCAGACCGGACTGCAAAGACTGACCACCGCTATTGAGCAACACATCGATCAGCTTGGTGATACTATCATGATCGGTCGCACGAATGGACAGCATGCCTTGCCTATTCGGGCTGAAACCAAACTGACCGTCTGGAAAGTTGAACTGCAGCGGCGTGCACAAGCGTTGGAAGAAGCGGGCGTTCGCGGTTTGAATGCCCAGATTGGTGGCCCCGTTGGCGATCTGCGCGGTTATGAAAACGGGACAGGACATCGCATCAAGGAAGGCGTTGCGGCCACTTTGGGTCTGAATGTAGTCGAACCCCATTGGCAAAACGCCCGTGACGGACTTGCCGATGTTGTAACTGCGTTGGGAGGGTTGTGTGCGACGCTGTGCAAGATCTCGCATAACGTCAATCTGTTGTCCTCATCGGAAATTTCCGAATGGTCCGAGGTACATGAAGCCGGTAAGGGTGCGTCGTCGGCCATGGCGCACAAACAGAACCAGCGCGCGTCAGAATTCGGAGAGGCCGTCGCCCGGCTTGGCCGACAGCGGGCCGAACAGATCGGCGAATTCACCACCCATCAACACGAACGTTCGGGTGGTATGTGGATCGGCGAATGGATCGTCATCCCAGAGACGTTCTTGCTGACTTCGGGCGCTTTGTCATGGGTCGAAACGATTTTTGCGAACCTGGTTGTGGATTCTGAATCCATGTCCCGCAAAGTTTCCGACTTTGAGTATGGCACGGCTGAGAAAACGCACTAAAGCGATATGACTGGTCATATCACCGCTCGTTTTCCGAGCGGTGATTGACGATGCGGGATAAGATCACTGGGTCCTGCGCCTGAACTGCGGTTTTCGCTTTTCCAGAAAGGCATTCATGCCTTCTTGTTGGGCCGGCAATCCATAAAGCGCGTGATACATCTGCCGCTCGAACCGCACACCCGATTCAAGTGTGCTCTGGTCGGCCATGTTTACGCAGGTGCGCGCCATACTGACGATATCGTCAGCATAGTCCGCAATGGTTTCGGCCACCTCTTGCGCGGTGTTCAAAAGGGAGTCCTGTGGGACAACCCGACTGATCAGGCCCATCTGCAGGGCCTCTGACGCGTCGATCATGCGCCCGGTCAGGATCATGTCCATAGCTCTGGCACGGCCGATCAGCCGTGTAAGCCGCTGCGTGCCACCAATGCCGGGAATGCAGCCGATTTTGATTTCGGGCTGGCCGAATTTCGCGGTGTCCGCGGCCAGAATGACGTCACACATCAGGGCAACTTCACATCCACCGCCCAGGGCATAGCCACTGACCGCTGCCACCTTGGGCAGGCGAAGCGCCGCAAACCTATCCCATTCGGCAAAGTAGTCACTTGCCTGCATTGTCGCGTAGTTTTGCACCGCAAGCTCGCCAATATCTGCTCCGGCAGCAAAGGCCCGGTCACTACCTGTTAGGATCAGGCAGCCGATGCCGGAGTCCTTATCGAAGTCGGTGGCGGCGGTCAGGACTTCGTTCATGAGTTGCGTGTTCAGCGCGTTTAGCTGATCGGGACGGTTGAAGCGGATCGTTGCGACCCGCCCCCGTGTTTCGGTTTCGATAGTCTCAAACATGCTCAGCTATCCCAAATTGCGCCATAGGCGGGAATGCCCAGGCTTTCCATGTCATGCACAACCTTGCGGGTCAGCTTTTGGTTCGAGATCACGATGACTGCCTCAGCCCCACTTTCGCGAACGGCTTGCATGGCTAGGGCCGACAGAATGGGTTTGCCGTCTTTGTCCGTGTCCCAGATCAAGGGCTGCTCGGTGTTGGCCTCGATCTCATCCACCAGTGCGTCACCATAGGTTTTGCGCGGGCTGCGGGTGGACCAGATCAGGCGGTTTGGCACCTCTTTAGCCAGCAGATGCGGCAGGATTGGTCCTATGCCTGAACCGGTGCCCACATACACCACCTTTTTGAACAGCACTTCGATCCGCGCGACACCGGATGTGGTGATGCCCTTGACCCAAACCTTCTTGGGCGGATTGTCGATAAAACGCCCGGTCCAGTCCCCGGCGCGGCTGATGGCCAATCGATAGCCTGAACGGTCCGGAGCGGGGATATTGGCGAATGAGTGATACTCGCCAAACGGGGTGTGGCTGATCGCGTTCGAGCTGCCGGGGAACGGAGTATCCCCATAGTCGAAATGCGCAACTACCGCATGGTTTGACGGCTTTTCAATCCTGATATCGACGCGTTTCAGTGTCAGCCACGGCGACAGGATCGACACGGTGATCAGGCAGAGCATCCAGAAGGCTGGGCTGTGCAACAACATGCCCCCCATGTCATTTGTGATCGAGATCGTCTGCGCCCAAAACAATCCTAAAACCGCCCAGCCGACAAAGCGGTGCGTTTTCTCGAACGCATTGTGAAACCGCGCGCGGATAGGGCCGAGGGCCGAAATCACCATCAATGTCATCAAGACAACCATTGTCGCGCTCAGGCCCAGTGTCAGGTTTGAGGGTAGGGTGGCTCCGTTGGCGCGATTCCAAATTATCGCAAACAGAAGAAAGCCGAACCAGATGGTCCCAGTGACGGTGCCGCCGGAATGCAACCCGCCAAAGTGGAACACCTTGCCGGCCCCCCAACGGATCCAAAGTGGCCATGATGTGGGAATGCGTGTGGCCAGCCAGAACAGGGCGTTGACCACTCGTTGTTGCCGGATCAGGATGCCGAGGCTGAGGTTGATCAGCGCCATATCCGCAATCGGGCCGAGCGTGAACGCGTTATCTGCGAACCAAGTCCCATCGCGCAATCCAAACCCAAAGGCGGCCAGATTCACCAATGCAACAAGCATCACCAGGCGGCGGTATTCCATCAGGGCCGGGTGGCGGGTCACCCGTCGCCAATTCAGGCCGCCTGTGTCTAGATTTGTCGTCTGCGTCGTCATCAGTTCAACTCCGCACCAGTTTTCGCGATATGGTTGCGCGCCAAATCCAGCAAAAGACGCTTGTCCAACTTGCCGCGCGGAGTGCGGGGCAGCGCGTCCATCGGGACCACAACGGCGGGGCTGCAGTAGTATGGCAGGCGATCCGAGACGGATTGCGCCGCCTGCTTGGGGCAGGCCGACGACGGTGAGATAAAGCTGACCAGATTGCGGCTGTCATATTGCAAGGTCACCGCCTGCTGACAGCAGGGCGAGGCCTCAAGCGCAGATGTAACGCCGTCCAGCTCAACCCGAAAGCCCCGTACTTTGACTAGGTCGTCAACGCGCCCGAAATGTTCTAACTCACCGGTCTTCGTCCAGCGTCCCAGATCACGGGTGCGGAACATCATATTTCCCGGTCGAAATGGGTCGGGTCGGTAACGCTCGGCCGTCAGTTTGGGGTTGGCGAGGTAACCGGCTGTGACGCAATCGCCGCCAGCCCACATCTCGCCCTTTTCGCCGATGGGCAAAGGGCGCAGGTTGTCGTCCAGAACATAGACCGTGTTGTTCGGTGTCGGGCGCCCGATCGACAGAACCGGTTTGTCGGGGTGATGCGGTTCCGCCGTATTGATGATGGTGGTCTCGGTCGGACCACAGGAATTGTAGAAGGTGCAAAAGGAAGACCAGCGATCGGCCAGCGGGCGCGGACAGGGCTCACCTGCCACGGCAGCTGTTTTGACCTGCGCGCAACGGGTGTCGTCCAGTGCGTTCAGGATCGACGGCGTGGCGATCAGAACATCCACCTTCTCGGCCGTTTCCTGAATCGATTTGCCACGGATCACCAAAGTTGCGCCATTGGACAAAGCGCCAAGGATCTCCCACGCTGCCATGTCGAATGAGATCGACAGGATCTGTCCGACCCGCAAGCCCGGTCGCATCCCCAGATCCCCGGGGGCGGTCAGCAGGATGTTGGCCAGGTTCTGATGGCTGACCTGTACGCCGTTTGGAACGCCGGTAGTGCCGGACGTGAACAATATCATCGCCAAATCGTCGGGGCTGGCCCGATAAGCAGGGCCGGGGGCCGGGGCGTCCAGTATCGGGTCGAACATCGTCGTATCAATTGTGATCAGGGTCTGGTCTAGTCCAACGAGGATTTGATCTGCCAGTTTGCTCAGGCTGAGTATGATTTTTGCACCAGTTACATTCGCAACATGGCGTAAGGTTTCCGTCGGCGCGACACCGACATGCTGCGGAATATAAGCGGCCCCAAGCTTTATGGCGGCGACGATACCTACGACCATTTCGACCGAACGATGCAGGAACAGGCACACCGCGTCGCCGCGTTTCACGCCATGGGCGCGCATGACATTTGCCAATCGGTTCGAGGCCTCGTCCAGCGCCCGGTAGCTAAGGTTATGGTCCGCGCATTCCACCGCGGTGGCATCGGGTTGATCTCGCAACGACTGGCGCAGCGCGTCGGCGATGGTGGCATAGCGTGGCGGAACCTGCGGGCCCCAACCAAAGGATAGAAACAGCTCTTGATCTTCGGGGCTGAGCGCGTCCAACGCACCCGGCTTTTTTGTGCGGGTTAAATCGGTTTGAGATAGGGGGGGGTAGTTTGTCTGGGGATCGGTTGCGATAAGGTGCATGGCATTCTCCAGTTCAAGAAGGGGTCACACCTTAGTGATAATGGGAAAAATTCCCATTAAAGATCACATTCGATCACATTTTGAACACGAAAGCGTTGAATTCGTTAATTCTAGGAAAATGTTATCAACTACCAATCCGTGACGAGTTCCCAAATGTCGAATGATCCCAAACCTCCTCTTGAAACCGCCCTGTCTGCGTTGCTGGTCCCACTGGCGCAGGCAATGGTTGCGCATGGGGTCACGCTTGGCACCGCGACCGAAGCGCTCAAACAAGCCCTGCTGACGGCAGCTGAGCAAAGCACAGACGGAAAGCTAAGCGACAGCCGCGCCAGCCTGTTGACGGGCCTGCATCGCAAGGATGTCAAAAGGCTGCGCAACACCGACGATGATGCCCCTTTGAAACGCAGTTGTAATGCGGCGGCACTTGTCATCAGCTTTTGGTCGACGACGCCCGAATTTCTGGACGACTTGGGCGCGCCACGGCTGCTGAGCCGCAAAGGCGACGAAACTGGCCCGGGATTTGATGATTTGGTGCGGCGCGCGCGTGTGGACATGGCCCCAGGTACCGTTCTGGAAACCTTGATCGACCAAAAGAACGTGGAACAGGTCGAAAAAGGCAATCTTCGCCTATTGTCCCAAGCCTTTCTTCCTTCTGCTGGCAGCGCTGAACAGGTGGCGGCCTACGAGGCGACACTGTCTGCGCACCTTGCGGCGGCAACACAGAACCTGCTGGCCGAGCCGGATGCACCGCGAAATTTCGACCGCGCGGTTCGGTATTCTCATATGTCGCCTGAATCAATTGAAGAGTTGCGCCAATTTTCGTCAGATCGGGCGCAATCATTGTTGCTAGAAATCAATGCCCTCGCTCGCGCGTTACAGGAAAAGGACAGTGACGGCGATCACAGCGGTCGGTTTGCAATGGGCGCCTTTGTCCTGCCCTCTCCGCAAAGGGTGCCAAGTAAAAACACGAAAGAGGATGAGTAGGCATGGGTGTGTTTCTTCGTGTGCTCGCGGCGTTTTTTATGGTGTCTTGGCTGCCTGCTCCGATTCAGGCCGAAGACAAAGGTGAAACTGATCGTGAAGGTGGCATTATCGGCACCGGTATAGTGGGCACGATCACCCATCTGGGCAGCATCCATGTAAATGGGCAGCATATATTGTTCGATGGCCACATGCCGGTTGCCGACTCGGTTCCTCTGATCACTGCTGGCGAGTTGAAGCCGGGTCATACCGTTGCGGTTGTTGTAACTCAGGAAAATGGTGGGTGGCACGCCAAACACATCCGTCAGGTCCTGCCGCTGGTCGGACCAGTGTCTAGCGTGCAGGACGGCACGATATCGGTTCTTGGGACCGACGTTGCGTTTGAACGGCGGGCAGACATTCAGGTCGGCGATTGGGTCGCTATCAGCGGATTGTGGCAAGGTCAGTCAGTGCGCGCTTCACACATTGAAAAACTGACAAGCAATGGGCATCAGGCGCGGTTGTCCGGCACATATCTTGGGTCTGACACCCAGGACCGGACTGTGATCGGGGCAAGCGTTGTCAGTGGGCTTGAGCCGCAACATCTGTCGGCGGGTGATCTTGTCCGGGTCGTCGGGCAGCCAACACGCGAAGGGATCGAGGCCGAGCGTCTGGAAGTCGGACTGTTCGCCGGTGCGGTCGGCATTGTTCAGGTCCAAGGTTATTTCTCGGAACCTCAGCCCAGCGGGCTGTATACGGTGCTGGGAAGCGGTTTGATCGCCTATAGCGATCAGCCCGAAATGATAGACCCGAACACCCGTGTTATCCGCTGCGGCGATGGCGGCGGGCTGGTGAATGCAGGCAGCACAGGTGTCTTTGCACAGCTGGGATGCTGAAATGGGAACTTCGGTATTTGGCGTACGTGCGACTCCTTTGATCCGGGGGGCAGGCGGTGCCCTCGATCCAATCACGGGGTCGGATCAGCATGGATCAGGCCGGAGCATTGAAAGCACGAAAGCGTGTCAGAAATGAAACGCGAGGTGACTTGCCCCAAAGGCAAAGCTGAACTTATCGTCGCAAGTAGGATAAGCGCCCTGCGAGCAGCGCAGGGTAAAAACTCTGGGAAAGCAAGTTATCAAAAAGGTATGCCAGATGTCAGAAAGCACCCCAACGCGCTATGTCGCACTTAGCCAGGCGCAATCCGACAAATATTGGGAGGATGGGTTTCTTTTCCCGCTAACCATCTTTTCCGAAAACGAGGCCGCCGCAACCCGTGCTGAGCTTGAGCGGATAGAACAGGACTGGCTTGGCGCAGACCTGCCCTTGCCGCTGAACACTTACAAACGGGTCAATGCGCATCTGGTGATGCCGCTGGCGGCACAGGTCGCGATGAATCCTCGTGTTCTGGATGTGGTCGAAGGTGTTCTGGGGCCGGATATCATGGTCTGGTCCGCCGAGTTCTTCATCAAAGAGCCCCACACCGCCCACACCGTTGGGATGCACCAGGACTTGACCTATTGGGGGATGGGTGAAACCCCGGATCAGGTCACCGCCTGGATTGCGTTGTCGCCGGCAACGGTTGAAAGTGGGTGTATGGATTTTGTGCGCGGCAGCCACAAGAACCCGATCCTTCCCCATAAGGACACGTATTCAGACACCAATCTTCTGTCGCGCGGACAAGAGGTTGCTGTGGATGTCGCCGAGAAAGACAAGACCCACATCGAATTGGCACCAGGGCAGATGTCTCTGCATCATGGGCTGACAATCCACGGTTCGGGGCCCAATCAATCGGGTGACCGGCGTATTGGTCTTGCGATCCGCTATCTTAACCCGAATGCCAAGCAACTGGTTGCCGAGCGAGACTATGCCATGCTGGCGCGCGGTCAGGACGGCCAAAGCAATTTTGTTCATGTCGAGCCACCAACCGAGTTGTTTTCTGCTGATGCGCTTGCGCTGTACGACAGGGTTCGCAGCGATCAAAGCGCAGCGCTGGCAGAAGGTGCAAAAGGCTCAGTACCGTTATATGCGTCGTCCTGAAGCGCTTGCGCAAACGATGGTCAACTGCAGTTGAATCAAAGCCCGATCGTGGCGCAGGGTTGCATTCAGGGGTATATTGCTGTTTCTGAGGCGGCGAAAAGCAAATCAGATATTCTCGGATCGCGGCTATGACAAAAACAGCATTGGTGACTGGTATTACAGGGCAGGACGGATCTTATCTTGCTGAGCTATTGCTGGAAAAAGGGTATGAAGTCCATGGGATCAAGCGCCGTGCATCTTCGTTCAACACACAGCGCATTGACCACATTTATCAGGACCCGCATGTGCCCAATCCGCGCCTGCACCTGCATTACGGTGACCTAAGCGATACATCGAACCTGACGCGCATCATTCAAGAGGTTCAGCCGGACGAGGTGTATAACCTTGGCGCTCAGTCCCACGTGGCGGTCAGTTTTGAATCGCCCGAGTATACCGCTGATGTCGACGCGATCGGTACGTTGCGCCTGCTCGAGGCGATCCGCTTTCTGGGTCTTGAGAAAAAGACACGCTTTTATCAGGCGTCCACGTCCGAACTGTACGGATTGGTCCAAGAAACACCGCAACGCGAGACAACGCCGTTTTATCCGCGTTCCCCTTATGCGGTGGCCAAGCTGTATTCCTATTGGATTACAGTGAACTACCGCGAAGCGTATGGCATGTATGCTTGCAACGGCATCCTGTTCAATCATGAAAGCCCGCGCCGGGGCGAAACCTTTGTGACGCGCAAGATCACCCGTGGTTTGTCCAACATTGCCCAGGGTCTGGAAAGCTGCCTGTATATGGGCAACATCGACAGCCTGCGCGACTGGGGGCACGCCAAGGATTATGTCCGGATGCAATGGTTGATGCTGCAACAGGACGCCCCCGAGGATTTCGTTATTGCAACGGGTGTACAGTATTCGGTGCGTCAGTTCATCGAATGGTCCGCCGCTGAACTGGGTGTGACGCTTGAATTCTCAGGCACAGGTGTCGATGAAGTTGCCACTGTCAAGTCCGTCAAAGGCGATAGTGCACCTGCATTGAAACCTGGTGACGTGATCATGCGCATCGACCCGCAATATTTCCGCCCGGCCGAAGTCGAAACATTGCTTGGCGATCCATCGAACGCCAAAAACAAACTGGGCTGGGAGCCGGAACTGACGGTTCAGCAGATGTGCGCTGAAATGATCACCGAGGACCTGAAGACAGCCAAGCGTCATGCCTTGCTGAAACAGCATGGTTACGAATTGCCGGTCACACTGGAAAATGGCTGAGGCCGGAGGCATGCGCAAGATTTACGTCGCCGGGCATCGCGGCATGGTCGGAGGCGCAATCCTGCGTCGCTTGCAAGACCGCCAAGCATCAGGTGAGTCACTGGAGCTTGTGACACGGACTCATGCGGAACTTGATCTAACCAATCAGGCCGCTGTCGCCGATTTCATGCAGGCCGAGCGGCCGGACGTTGTCATTCTTGCAGCGGCCAAAGTCGGCGGTATCCACGCCAACAACACCTACCCAGCGGATTTCATTTACAAAAACCTGATGATTGAGTGTAACGTGATCCATCAGGCGTTTGCCGCGGGGGTCAAAAACCTGCTGCAATTGGGCAGTTCCTGCATCTATCCGCGCGCTGTGCCGCAGCCAATGCGCGAAGATGCCCTGCTGACCGGTGTGCTAGAGCCGACAAACGAACCTTACGCCGTGGCAAAGATTGCCGGAATCAAGCTGTGTGAAAGCTACAATCGGCAGCACGACGTGGACTATCGTTCCGTGATGCCGACAAACCTGTACGGACCTGGTGACAATTTTCACCCTGAAAACAGCCATGTCCTGCCCGCCCTGATCCGCCGATTTCATGAGGCACGCCGGGATGGGCTGGACGAAGTTGTCATCTGGGGCACAGGTAAGCCCCGGCGCGAGTTTCTGCATGTTGACGACATGGCTGAGGCGTCTTTGTTCGTAATGGACCTGCCCCGTGCTGCGTATGAGGCAAATACCCAACCCATGCTGAGCCATATCAACGTGGGATGTGGCGAAGATATCTCGATCGCGGAACTGGCGGCGATGGTGGCAAAGATCACCGGGTTCACCGGGCGGATTACGCAAGACGTCAGCAAGCCGGACGGTACTATGCGGAAGCTGATGGATGTTTCCCGGCTGGCCGACATGGGATGGCGCGCGACTATCGGGATCGAAGACGGGATTCGCGAAACCTATACCTGGTTTCTGGAGCAAGCCGAGGCAGAACTTCGCGCGAAGTGACCGCCCGGACAAAGACCCGGGCAGTCTGGCGGATCAGAACCAGCGGCCAATAGCTTTGGCGGTTGGTAGTAAAACCGTCGCGTCAGAAGCAGACGAAAGAACTTTGTACACGACCTGAGTTTCGGACGGTTCATCAAAGCCCATGAACCTGTTGATCGCGCCCCCACTGCCGCTGATTGCCGGGTTGGTGCCAGTAGCAAAGGCAGCCGGGAAAACCCATGTTGCAGACGAGCTCGTATACAGTGCGCCTTCGGTGTTTGTGCAGGTCGTTGCATCCAGTGAAGCGGTGCAAATCTGGGTACCATCAGCAAACCGGACGAAATCACCACCTGGTGTGGCTCCTCGCTCAATCACAGCGCCGGTCGGGGTTCCGCCACTTTGCGTGACCGCCCCCAAGAGATTTCCGGGCCCATACCCATAGTCGGCCCGCATCAGGCGGCCCGCTGTTGTGTCGTCTGCGCTATTTTGCACGGCCGTGCCTGAGGCCACCCCGGACGCTGGATCAAAGCTCAACGCCTCAAACCAATTGTTCCCATCCGGCGAGACCTTGATGGAAAAGCCCGTGCTACCGGACAGACCCATTTCTGCATGACCGGTCCAATTGGATTGAAACAACAGGGATGCGGTCTCATCGGCATTTGCCTTGTTGATCTTCAGTTGATGCCCGGCACCTTCGTGGCTTAGCAAGGTTGCCGGAGCGCGCACCGACAGACGGTTGGTCGTGTCGTGCCCAGTGGCGATTCCGATGCCTGGCAGGTTCTGCGTCGTAGTCGGGGGGTCGATCCATGCTGACCCGTCCCAAATTGTCAGACGGTTATTCTCTTGGTCCCACGCGCGCCAGCCCGATTGGGGGGCTATAAAATGCCAACCATTGTCCAACCAGGCCGCAAGGTCTCCGGCATGATCCGACCAATCGCCGATGGGTGTTGATCCAAGGGCATAAAGCTCACCCTGTGCCGGAACTGCGGGCGGGGTTGAGGCATTGGTAGACGCAACACTCAGCTGGACGATCAGATCAAGGCGTCTCAGGGCTTCGTTATGTGTGACGTGCTTTTGCGCTTGCGAAGGTTGCAGGAATGGCAGGTTCAATTTGGGCGATTTTTGGGACAAAGGGCATTCTCCGTTGGTTGTCGGATCGACAATTGCGTTGCGCGCCAGACTGCCGTGCCTCACATGAATCCCACCTGACCGGTACGAACGCTCGGTTAATGTCGTGCCAATACTTTGTCTGAGTGAAGCGCTCCAATCGCCCCTTGGGCATTTCATCCACGCCGAAAGAAAAAGGCAAACTGCAATGCCCGCAGTTTGCCCTTTAAACGATACCGTTTACCTCGTCTTCGAGGCCGTCATCCTTGGTTACTGAGCTGCCTGACCCGTAGCGACAACGTCGTGCAGGTATTTCTGCAAATCCTCTCGAAGATCATCGCGCGCCAGCGCAAAGGCGACGGTCGCCTGCAGGAAACCCGCTTTGGACCCGCAGTCAAACCGCTGTCCATCAAATTTGTACCCAAAGACCGGGACACCGTTTCTGATGTCTTCGGCGATTGCGTCCGTCAGTTGAATCTCGCCGCCACTGCCTTGCTTGTTCTGATTGAGGTTGTACAGCACCGATGGGCGCAGAATGTAACGACCGATAACCGCCAGATTGGACGGTGCTTCCTCGGGTTTCGGTTTCTCGACCATGCCGCGCGCGCGGACAACTGTCCCGATGTTATCGCCTACATCCAGAACGCCGTAAGAGCTTGTCTTTTCTGCTGGAACTTCCATGGTGGCAACCATATTGCCGCCGGTTTCTTCATAGGCTTCTATCATCTGCTGCAAGCAGGGCTTTTCCCCCGCGATGACGTCGTCGGGCAGCATTACCGCGAATGGTTCGTCTCCGATCAGGCGGCGTGCGCACCATACGGCGTGACCTAAACCCAAAGCCTTGTGTTGCCGGATATAGGCGATTGCCCCGCTTTCCATGTTGGTCGCATGTAGCGTTTCCAACAGGTCGTCTTTGCCCTTTTCCTTAAGCGTTTGTTCAAGGATTTGGTTGTGGTCAAAATAGTCCTCTAGCGCCGACTTTCCGCGGGACGTTACAAAAATGAATTCGGTAATCCCGGCCGCACGGGCTTCGTCGATTGCGTATTGAACCAGCGGGCGATCGACCAGGGTCATGATTTCCTTAGGTACCGATTTTGTCGCGGGCAGAAAGCGAGTACCAAGACCCGCAACCGGAAAAATCGCCTTTGTGACCTTACGTGCCATGCTACCTCTCAGCAAATAGTTTTGTCCGAATGAATGCGTTTTGTTGACGCCACCTCATAGTGCGCGCGGCTAGAACAATCAACGCAAATAGGCAATGCCAGCCAAGTTGGAGAAATCGTGCCACCGTTGAATTGGGAAGTCAAAATGCCTTGTTCAAGGCGGCCAAATCATAGCCTCGGTTGCGGCGCTAAATTAGTATAAAGCGCGCTTATCGGCATGTATTGGCTTCAAAAAGGAAACAATGTGGCGTCCTTGATATTGCCAGGAAGAACCTGCCCCGAATGCAAGGACTTGCTTCGGGGCAGGAAAGTTATGCCTTTGCCATGATCGCTTCGAGCGAGTCGTGCTCGGCCACAAAATGATTGGGCTTTACTTCGCTAAGTTGCGGAACATAGTCATTCTCACCAGCCGCCAAACGACTGGGCAGGAAACGCAACGCGGCTTTCGGATCCATCGGTGAGGGCAGTTCGCCGGGCAATTTCAGGCGTGTGCGACTGCGCTCTACGTCCGGGTCCGGAATTGGCACGGCCGAGATCAGCGATTTCGTGTATGGGTGGATCGGATCGGAGCAGATCACTTCTCCGTCACCCAACTCCACGATCCGGCCCAGATATAAGACCATGATCCGGTTCGACACAGCGCGTACCACGGAAAGGTCATGACTGATGAAGATCATCGACAGACCAAATTCCTGCTGCAACTCGCGCAATAGTTCCACGATCTGCGCCTGAATTGACACGTCCAATGCCGACACGGCTTCGTCACAGATGATCAGCTTGGGTTTGTTGATCATCGCCCGCGCAATGCCGACGCGCTGGTTCTGACCGCCCGAAAGCTCGTGCGGATAGCGGTTGATCATGTTGGCTTTCAGGCCAACCCGCTCCATCATTTCGGCGACCAGCTTCTTGCGTTCCCGCTCGGTCAGGTCAGGGCGATAGGTCTTCAGCGGTTCCGCAATTGAGGCCGAGATGGTCATCCGCGGATCGAGGCTGGCCAGAGGGTCCTGAAACACGATCTGCAAGTCCTTGCGGTACTTGTTCAGTTCGCGCCGTTTCAACCCGACAATAGGATGGCCCAGCCAGCTGACATTACCCGCGCTGGGTTCGATCAACTGCAGAACAGCCCGCGCCAGCGTTGACTTGCCGCAACCCGATTCGCCTACAACGCCCAATGTTTCACCCTTGCGGATGTCAAAACTAACTCCATCAACGGCTTTCAGCGGGACTTTGTGCCCGAACAATCCGCCCGAGACATGGATTGGAAAGTGCACTTTGACATCGTCGACTTTCAGCAAAGGGTCATCAACTTTATCAAGAGCCTTGGGCGCGTCGCCGGCATCAATACGGGGCATCGCTTCCAGCAATGTTCGTGTGTACTCATGCTTGGGTGCACGGAAGATTTCGCGCGTCTCACCGGCTTCGACGAATTGACCCAGACGCATGACCTGAACGCGGTCGCACATACGCGCGACGACGCCCATGTCATGTGTGATCAGGGCAATCGCCGTGCCTTCGTCCTTTTGCAGGCGTACCATCAGGTCCAAAATGTCTGCCTGAACGGTCACATCCAGCGCGGTTGTGGGTTCATCCGCAATCAACAGCTTCGGGTTACACAGCATGGACATTGCGATCATCACGCGCTGGCGCATACCGCCTGACAGTTCGTGGGGATACTGGTCCAGGCGCCGTTTGGCCTCGGGGATGCGTACACGGTCCAGCCATTCCAGGCATCGCGCCCGAGCAGCCGAACCTTGCAGCCCTTCGTGAACCTGCAGAACTTCGCGCATTTGTTGGCCAATCCGCAGGTGTGGGGTCAGGGCGGTCAGGGGATCCTGGAAGATCATGCCGACATCGTCGCCACGGATCTGGTTCAGCTTGTTCACCGGCAGGTTCAGAATTTCCTGACCGTTCAGCAAGGCGGAACCGGTTGCCTGCCCGGCAGGGGGCAGCAGGCCCATCGCGGCCATGAATGTCTGGCTTTTGCCGGACCCGCTTTCACCCACGATACCCAGGCATTCACCGGGATTGATGTCAAAACTGATGCCTTTGACGGCCTCAACAACGCCGTCGGCGGTGTTGAACTGGACGCTCAGGTCTTTTACGGAAAACAGGCTCATATCAGCGATCCTTCGGGTCCAGAGCGTCGCGCAAGCCATCACCTATGAAGAACATGGTGATGATGATTGCGACGTAGAATGTCAGTGGGAACAACAACTGCCACAGCGTGCCATAGCCCATCGTCCCGGCCCCTTCGGCGATCAATCGACCCAGTGAGGTATAGGGTTCGGAAATCCCAAGGCCGAGGAACGAGATGAAACTTTCGGTCAGGATCATTTCTGGCACCAGAAGCGAAGCATACACAATCACCACGCCAAGAAGGTTGGGCAGGATATGGCGATACATGATGGTGAATTCGCTGACCCCAGCCGCACGTGCGGCCTCGATAAACTCTCGGTTCTTCAGGGTCAGGGTTTGCCCCCGGACAATTCGTGCCATCGTCAGCCAACCAACCGCACCAAGTGCGATGAACAGCATGACGAATGATCGACCCGCGACAACCAGCAACAGGATGATGACCAGAGTTGCCGGAATGGCCAGCAGGATATCGACGAAGCGCATCATCACACCATCGGTGCGGCCTCCGATATAGCCCGCGGCAATACCGTAGCAGGTCCCAACGATCAGGGCCGTCGCGGCACCGATCAGACCCACAAGCAATGACGTTGTCGTCGCCTGAATGACACGGCTGTACAGATCACGACCCAGATCGTCGACACCGAAGAAATGTCCGGTCTCTGCGGACGGCATTCCCATGCCGCGAACATCGCCCATGACATTCCAGTCGATTTCCTCGTTGCTCCATACGGCAAAGTAAGGACCAATGATTGTGAACAACACGATCATTACCAGAATGAACAGGCTAGCCATGGCCGCCTTGTTGCGAACAAAACGCATCCGTGCGTCCTGCCAAAGTGATCGCCCCTGAATGACCGTGTAATCTGTGATGTCTTCGGCCAAGTGGGCGGCTTTTTGTGATTTACCAAGCATTGCCAGCCCCTCAGTAACGGATTTTCGGATCGAACCAGGCATAGGCCAGGTCGGTCAGCAGGTTCACCAGAACGGTCAGGACGCCATAAAGGATCGTGACCCCCAACAGCACCGCGTAGTCACGCGACAGCGCGGACCCCACATAGGCTTGCCCCAATCCGCCGGTAGAGAAATAGATGTCTACAAAGACAGAACCGGTCAGTACGTAGACGAAAACCGGGCCCAGATAGGACACCACTGGCAGCAATGTTGGTTTCAGCGCATGGCGCCAGATCACGGTTCTGGTTGGCAAACCCTTGGCGCGGGCCGTGCGGATGAAGTTCGAGTTCAGAACTTCCAGCATCGATGATCGCGTGATCCGCGCAATGGATCCCATATACGAGGTGGCAAGCGCGATAACCGGCATGATCAGATACGGCCACTGGCCGCCATTCCAGCCGCCGCCCGGCAGCCATCCGAGCCACAGAGTGAAGGTCAGGATCAGGATCGGGCCCATGATGAAGTTCGGCAGCGCCTGCGCCGCGATGCCCAGACCAACAGCGAAGTAGTCGATCCAGCTGTTGTGCTTGATCGCAGCGGCAATCCCAAGCGCGACTCCGACGGTTGTTGCGACCAGGAAGGACAGCGAACCGTAGGTCAGCGAGATCGGGAAACCCTGCGCGATGATGTCGTTCACGTCCCTGTCCTTGAATTTGAAGGACGGGCCGAAATCAAAATGCACGACGATGTTGTAGAGATAGTCCCAAAGCTGTTTCCACAGCGGCTGGTCCAATCCGTACCGCGCCTCGATATTGGCCAGGACCGCGGGCGGCAGAGGCCGTTCCGAGGTGAAGGGCCCACCTGGCGCGAAGTGCATCAAAAAGAAACTTGCAACGATCAGCAATAGGATCGTTGGGACGGCCATTAACAACCGCCGGACGATATAGGCAAGCATTTCATGCCCCCAATTATTGGCATTGCCCCGAAGAAAACTCCGGGGCAATGCGTGGTCTAAGGATGATTATTCGGCGGTTTTGTAGAGGTTCTTGGAATACCAGTTCTGCTCTACGTTGTTGACCGGCCAGTTACCGACATCGCTGTCCATCATGTAGACGCCAGCATAGTGATAGATCGGGATAACGGGGGTCTCTTGCGCGATAATGCGCTCGACCTCGGTGTACAGAGGTGCCGCATCGTCAGAGGTTTTGGCTTCGGACAGCAGTTCATCAACGCGGGCGTTGTTGTACTTACCGTCGTTATAACCAGAATCCGACTGCAGCAGGTCGAGGAAGGTCGATGCTTCGTTATAGTCGCCACACCATGCGCCACGGGCCAGATCGAAGTTCTGATTTCCGCGTTCTTCCAGGAAGATCTTCCATTCCATGTTAGCCAACTCTGCGTTGACGCCCAGCTTTTGCTTCCACATTTGGCTCAGCGCCACGGCGACCTTCTTGTGTGCTTCAGAGGTGTTGTACACCATCTCAAAGCTCAGCGGGTTGTCAGGACCATAACCAGCCGCGGCCAGCAGTTCCTTGGCCAGTTCGTCACGCTCTGCCTGAGACATCGACGCCATTTCTACGTCCGGAACGTCAAAGCCTGCGGTTGCTGCCGGGGCAAAGGTATAAGCCTGCGGCTGCCCACCTGCCATGATGTTCTCGGTGATGATCTTACGATCAACTGCCAGGGACAGCGCCTGACGGACGTTCGGGTCCTTGAAGGCTTCGGGGCCACCATCGGACAGGTTGAACGTGTAATAATAGTTACACAGGCGCGGGAAGCTGATTGCTTCTTCCGGGTGCTCTTTTTGCAAGCGTGGGAACTGACCTGCGGGAACTTCTGTGCGGTCCAGCTCACCTGCCAGGTAACGGGTCAGCGCGACGTTTTCGTCGTTGATGACCAGTGCCACGACTTTTTCGATGATCGTGTTGTCGTTATCCCAGTAGTTTTCGTTCCGCTCACGAACCGAACGTTCCTGCGGCAGATGCTCGGTCAGGACGTATGCACCGTTCGATACGATGTTTTCAGGCTTGGTCCAGGCGTCGCCAAACTCTTCGATAACTTTCTGCGGGGCAGGGAAAGTGGTCGAATGCGTGGTCATTTGCGGGAAGTACGGCAGCGGTGCGCTGAGCGTCACTTCAAGCGTGTGGTCGTCGATGGCTTTAACGCCCAAGTCGTCAACCGACTTGTCACCTGCGATGATTTCAGATGCGTTCTCGATCGACATCAGTTCCATGAACCATGCATAGGGCGAGGACAGGGCGGGATCGACGGCACGTTTCCAGGCAAAAACAAAATCGCTGGCGGTTACCGGATCACCATTCGACCACTTCGCATCGTCGCGCAGGGTAAAGGTGTAAACGTCTTTGGAGTCGTTGGTGGTGTAACCGGTGGCAACACCGGGGACCAGATTGCCGTCTTCGTCCTGGTTCATCAGGCCTTCGAACAGGTCACGCACGATCTCGGCGCCGGAAACATCCTCAACAACTTGAGGATCGACCGAGCTGTGTTCGTCCAGAATACGATAGGTAAAGGTCTGGTCATCCGCCAACGCTTCGCCGGTAGTCGGATGGGTTCCGGCGGCAAATGCAGCACCGGTTATCATGGTCGAGGTCAATAGCCCCGCAAGAGATGTACGAATATACTTGTTCATGTTTTTCAACTCCCGTTTTTTATTAAGCAACCCACGCGCATCCCTTCAGGATGGCTGAGGGCCACCATGTTTGTCCGACCCAGAAAGAGACCGGGACTGGTTCGAATTTTGCTTTTTCAGATCGCAATGAACACCGCGTCGCAGTCTTTCGGTTTGCAGTCGGGAACGTGTTTGCAAAAGTCGCCTTTCACTGATGTCGAACGTGGCATTATTTCAAAAAAGGTTAAAGCCTTTGCCTTAAAATTGGGCAACCAGAGGTGGAATGTGAATGGAAACGGGGGTGCAGTGGAAATTTTATGTTGAAACTCGGAGGCTTCGTGACATTTTCGTGAAGGGTGCCGATTTTCGTTTGGTTGTTTCCGTCGGGTCAAACAGCTGAGGGGTATCTGGATCAGGGCGAATCGCTACTGTTTCAGGCTGGCCTTCATTCCCGCATCAGGAAAGCAGGTAGGAGCTTGGCCGATCGATTCTTGCCAGCGTCCGATCGAACGACGGGTTTTGAACCCGGGTAGGCCATCCGCCCCTCCGACGTCGTGCCCTTGTTGTTCCAGTTTGCGCTGCATGGCAGCGATATCGGATCGGTACATGGCGTCGATCTTGCCCCAGCGACCAGAAAAATTGCCAACGCCATATTGAATGCGGTCTCCGACGTGTCCAACGAACAAGGCATACAGATCGCTTTTGTTGTATTCCTTGAGGACATAGAAGTTCGGCGTGACGACAAAGGCAGGGCCGTTCCGCCCGGCGGGCATCATCAAATACCCATCTCCGGCCAGTTCATGTTTTGGAAACGGCTTGCCTGACACGCGCGCAATTCCCATTGCGGCCCAGTCCCGAATGGGTCTGCCTTGGTCAGGACCTTCCAGCGCGCAGGATATGGTGTCAGGAACAACGACTTCGAACCCCCAATCGAGCCCGGCCCTCCAGCTATGCTGCGCCAGATAGTTCCCGATAGAGGCAATTGTATCTTCGGCTGAGGTCCAAATGTCAGCTTTCCCGTCCGCGTTCCCGTCGGCCGCATAGGTCAGGAAATTGGAGGGCATGAATTGCGGTTGGCCCAAAGCGCCCGCCCAGCTGCTTTTCATTGTGCCCGGCGGTGCATCGCCCGCTTCGGCGATTTGCAGCGCCGCGATCAGCTCTTTGGTAAAATAGTCAGCGCGGGTACTCATGAACCCTTTGGTGCCCAGCACCTGGAAGGTGTTGTGTCGAATGGGAACTTGCCCATAGCCGCTCTCACGACCCCAGATGGCCAGAATGATGCGGGCGGGCACGCCTGTTTCGGCCTCGACGCGCGCCAAGGTTGCGGCGTGTCGCCGGGCCATCTGCCGCCCGACGGATGTCGCGCCCTGAACGGAGCCCGCGTTGAAGTATCGACCCGGGGAGCCAAATTCAGCCTGTTTTTGCCGTTTCGGGGTTTTGTTCGGTTGCCCCGGAGGCACCAGATCCGGCAATTTCCAGTTCAGCGTCACACCGTCAAAGGCCTGTTGCATCGTGCGCCTGGAAACACCCTTGGCTCTGGCCTTTGGCCAGATGGTGTCTTGCAGCCAAGACTGGAATTGTCTTTCAACCGCAGCACGATCTTGCGCGGTTGCACTTGTGGACAGGCACCAAAGACCCAGGACGAACATGATCCATCGCATCGCTTAAGGTCTGGCTTGGTCAAAGCCGCAAGTCAACAGCGGTTTTCCCGTGGTTTTGTCTGCGCCTATTCCCACCGTTGATCAGGGTCGGCGGCCGAGCGCCGACCTATTTGGGAAAAAGCCTTGAGAAATTTCATTTGTCTGCCGATAGTTGGCGCGAGAGATTGCTTTAGGAGGACAATCAGGCGTGGCCCTATTCCGAATGTCACCAAAGGCGATGCAGGTTGTGATTGTCGCTGCGGCTCTCTCTGCTACGGCGCAAGCTGCCGGTGCAAGTGACAGTTTCATGGACCCACAAGGTCCGATTGCCGCTGTCCAAAAAGTGCATCTTTTCCGCGCAACTGTCCTGATCCTGTTGGCGGTTGTTCCGGTTCTTGTTCTGGTGCCGCTGATTGCCTTTCGGTATCGGCGGCGCAAAGAAGGCGGAGCCATATACCGGCCCAAGTGGGATTTCTCCGGTCCGTTGGAGTTCGTTATGTGGGGCGTGCCGGTTCTGATTGTCGTGCTGCTATCTTTCTATCTGTGGAAGGCGACCCACCGATTGGACCCATATTCGGATCGCTTTGGCGAAATGCCCGCGCTGAACGTTCAGGTCGTCGGATTGGATTGGAAATGGCTGTTCATCTACCCCGATCTTGGCATCGCCAGCGTCGGAGAGCTTGGCATCCCCGTCAAACAGCAGGTCGCAATGACACTGACGACCGATACTGTGATGCAGTCCTTCATGATCCCTGCTTTGGCAGGCCAGATTTATGCAATGCCCGGTATGACTACGGAATTGCATGTTGTGTCGGATGTGGCTGCAACAATGCAGGGCGAAAACACCCAGTATAATGGGCGCGGGTTCACCAAACAGAAGTTCCAAACCGTTGCCATGTCCGTCGAGGAATTCAACGAATGGGTCGACAAGGTGCGCAGTAACGGCATTGCGCTGAATGACGAGACCTATCGCATTTTGGCCATGCGGACGGACCGGGACGAGGTGCAAGCCGCGTTGGGAACCGCGCAAATGCCAGATAACGCGTTGTATTTCACGCTGGAGGGCAGCAACCTGTTTCATTCAATTGTGCATCGGTATCACGGCAACAATGCTCTGACCGCCGACCAGCAGCCGGGGACGGTAGAATTCGGGCAGGAGGCGCAGCAATGACCACCAATGGTTCTGGCTTCTTCGGCCGCCTGAATTGGGACGCGTTTCCGATTACAGGGCTTATTCAGAATCCTAACACGAACGAGATTGTCGCCAACACTGCCGCTGCGATAGTGATTGTCGGTGTCATCGTCGTCGTTGGATCATTAACGTGGTTTCGCCTTTGGGGACCATTGTGGCGCGATTGGCTGACCAGTTCGGATCACAAGAAGATCGGCATCATGTACATCGTCTTTGCAATCGTCATGCTGGCGCGCGGTGTGTTGGAAGGCGTGGTAATGCGTGCGCAGCAGGCGGCAGGGCCGGGCGACGGGTTTCTAGAGGCCGAGCATTTTGCCGAGCTCTTCAGTACTCACGGGACCATCATGATCTTCTTCGTCGCCGTACCATTTGTGTTCGGTCTTGCGAATTTCCTGATACCGCTGATGATCGGCGCTCGCGATGTGGCTTTCCCCGTGATGAACCAAATCAGCCTTGGGCTGACCGTCTCAGCCGGGATGATGCTGATGGTCTCGCTTGTGGTGGGCGAGTTTTCGACTGGCGGCTGGACAGCATACCCGCCGTACACTGGTGCGGCGTTCAATCCCGGTGTTGGCCCTGACTACTGGATCTGGGCGATCGTCGTCTCTGGTGTCGGAACCACACTTACGGGCATCAATTTTGCAGTCACGATCTATAAGCTGCGCGCGCCGGGCATGAAATTCATGCGGCTGCCGATGTATTGCTGGACAATCATCTGCAGCTCAATCCTGATCGTCTTTGCCATGCCGCCTCTGGGCGTTGCCGCACTGATGCTTGCAGCGGACCGGTATCTGGACTTTCATTTTTTCACCAACGACCTTGGCGGCAACATGATGAACTATGCCAATATGTTCTGGCTGTTTGGTCATCCCGAAGTCTATTTGCTGGTTCTGCCGGCCTACGGTATCTACTCAGAGGTCTTCGCAACCTTCTCGGCCAAGCGCCTGTACGGCTACAACTCGCTGGTAATCGCCACCATGTCGATTGCGGTGTTGTCATTCACTGTCTGGCTGCACCATTTCTTCACCATGGGTCAAAGCGCGCTGATCAACGCCGTGTTTGGCATCGCTACAATGCTAATTGCTATCCCGACAGGGGTGAAGGTCTATGACTGGATGGCTACCTTGTTCCGCGGGCGAATCCGGTTTTCGGTGCCAATGCTCTATGGGTTGTCTTTCTTGATGTTGTTTGTCATCGGCGGGCTTTCCGGTGTGATCCTCGCAAACCCAACAGTGGACTATCAGGTCCACAACACGCTATTTCTTGTCGCCCACTTCCACAATGTCCTGTTGCCGGGTGTGCTGTTCGGATTGCTTGCCGGATACAACTATTGGTTCCCCAAAGCTTTCGGGTTCCGCCTGAACGAATTCTGGGGCCGCGTCTCGGTTGCGTTGTGGACCGTCGGGTTCATGCTGACATTCCTGCCGCTGTATTTCGTCGGCCTGATGGGAATGCCACGCAGGTCATTCAGTTGGGAGGACCCGAGCTTCCACCCGTACATGATCGTCGCCGTCGTCGGCGCGCTGATCATATTGGCGGCTTTGCTGTCGGTGATCGTGCAACTGTGGGTTAGTATCCGTGATCGGGAAAAGGCACGCGTTCCGGTCGGTGATCCATGGGATGCGCATACGTTGGAATGGTCGATCCCGGCCCCGCCGCCTTCCTACAATTTTGCCATCATCCCCCATGTGACCGATCGAGACGATTTCGCCGCCGCGAAAGAGCGCGGCAACGCGTATCCGTCGCCTGATGCCTATGAGGATATCTCGGTTCCGTTAAACACTGGCATAGGGTTCAGTCTCTGCGTGCTCAGTGGGGTTTGGATGTTTGCGCTGGTCTGGTGGATTTGGTGGTTGGCAGCGTTGATGACAATCTTGATGCTTGCATCCTTTATCGCGTGGACGTTTAAGGCCGAAACAGAGCGGGTCATCCCGGCAGACGACGTGCGTAAGCAGCACGAAGCCTGGTTGGATCTGGTTCACAATTCTACGCCCGTTGACCGTGATCACGAAACTGCCCCGGAAAATCGCGGATTGGCCCGCTCTGATCTGGAGGCCGTGACATGAAACGCGCGCCCACCCACAGCTATCCCGGCCTGAACCTTGGACGGCGGCACGCAAGTGCCGACAAGGCAAGCGAAGTCGTCACCTTTGGGTTCTGGGTCTTTCTGATGAGCGATCTGGTCTATTTCGGGCTGATGTTCGCGATCTACATCACGATGATCGACGCACAGGCAGGCGGACCCGGGCCGCACGAGCTGTTCGACCTTAAAAGCATCTTTGCGCAGACACTGATCCTTTTGACCAGCAGCCTTACCGTGGGTCTGGCGTTGCTTGCGCTCAAATACAATCTTCCGCGGTGGCGGATCATATTCTGGTTCTTCGTGACTCTGGTTCTTGGTCTCAGTTTTCTGGTTCTGGAGATCCGCGATTTCATGGCGATGGCGGAAAAGGGCGGTATCCCTCAGCGTAGCGGTTTTCTGTCCGCGTTTTATGGCTTGGTACCCCTTCACGGCCTGCACGTTACAGCAGGGTGCATTTGGCTGATCGTGCTGGGCATTCAGCTAAGGGTCTTTGGCCTGACTGATCTCCTGATGTCACGCGTGGTGCGGCTGGCGTTGTTCTGGCACTTTCTGGACCTCATCTGGATCGGCATCATCACGATCGTTTATTTCGGAGGGCTGACTTATGGATAAACGTAGCGAAATGCATCGCCGCGAGCGCCGCCGTTATGTGATCGGCTATGGTGGGTCGCTTTTGTTGACCTTTGCAGTTTTCGGAATCGCTTATCGTTACGGCATTGAGACAAAGGGCGTTTACCTTGCAATCAGTCTGCTTGGGTTGGCTCAGCTGATCGTACAGCTGGTTTATTTCCTGCACATCGACCGACGTCGCAGCAGCCGCGAAGATCTGGACCTTATCCTGTTTTCCACGATGGTGCTGCTGATCATCATTCTTGGAACTGTTTGGATCATGGGTAATCTGGCGGTTCGGATGCACACGTTTCCAATGTGACGTTCGGCCAAGCCAAATGAAGGGGGCTGGTTCATGAAATCTCTTAAGGTCGTTGGCGCGGTGGTCATCTTGGGCGCAATTGCCGTCGGGCTGCTGTTGTACTGGCGCCATCAGGAACGATACCCTTCGACCGATGACGCCTATGTGGGGGCGAACATCATATACGTGGCACCACAAGTCACCGGTCAGGTTGCCGAAGTGCTTGTGATTGAGAACCAGCCGGTCAAAACCGGGGACTTGCTGTTCACAATCGACGATACGCAATTCAAAGCTTCGGTCGATCAGGCCAAGGCCAACCTCGACAGCGCGGTGCAGCAGGCGCAGTCTTACGGTACGCAGATCGCGGCTGCACAAGCAGTGGTCGACAGCACGCAGTCGGCCTACAATACGGCTCAGAGCAATCTGGAACGTGCTAAGGCGCTGTTTTCAGATGGTGATCTGGCGCAGGCGTCACTGGATCAGACCAGTTCGGAATTTGCGCGCGCCGCGGCGCAACTTACCACAAGCCAATCCGCCCTGTTGGCCTTACAAAGTGGTTTGGCGGCCAAACAGGACGATATACTGTCATCGCAAGCCCAAGTGGAAATTGCTCAGGCCAATCAAAATTGGACCAAGATCTTTGCATCGGCAGATGGGTGGATCGCCAACTTGACTCTCAGGCCCGGATCGTCGGTTTCAGCTAACGCGCCGCAGTTTTCGATCGTCGAGTCGTCTGATTGGTGGGTGGATGCCAATTTCAAAGAGACATCACTGCCGCGCATTCGTCCGGGTCAGCAGGTCACGGTAAAGATCGACATGATGCCGGGCGTCACCCTGACGGGCAAAGTTGCGTCAATCGGACGGGGGTCGGGGGATACGTTTTCGCTTCTGCCGTCCGAAAATGCCAGCGGCAATTGGGTCAAGGTGACGAGGCGCTTTCCGGTGCGGGTTGAACTTGATCCCACGGATGCCCCATTGCGCGTGGGCGGCAGTAGCAAGGTGACCGTGGATACCACACCGCAGGCCCAAAAATGACATCCCCGGCAGCAGGCCACATCAATCCGGTGATTGTGGTTGCTGTTGTCCTCAGCGCTATTCTTGAGGTGCTCGACAGCACTATCGTCAATGTCGCGCTGCCTCATATTCAGGCCGCTTTCGGCGCGACAACCGATCAAGCCACATGGATACTGACAAGCTATATCGTATCGGCCGTTGTGGTCATGCCGCTGACGGGCTTTGTCGCCCGCCGTGTTGGCCGTCGACGCCTGATCCTGACTGCTGTGACCGGGTTTGCGACGATGTCGGTCATGTGTGGCCTGTCCTGGAGTCTTGAGACCATCGTCGCCTTTCGCCTGGCCCAAGGCATGTTCGGCGCCTTTCTGATCCCGTTGTCTCAATCCATTCTGTTCGACGCCTACCCCCGTGAAAAACGTGGGCAAGCGATGGCGGTTTTCGGTTTGGGAGTCGTTGTCGCCCCTGTGCTGGGCCCCACGGTAGGAGCAATCCTGACCGAGTACTTCTCGTGGCGAATGGTGTTCTTCGTGAACCTGCCGGTAGCCGCGATGGCGTTGCTTTTGTTGGCCGGAGAGTTGCCAGACGATGAAACAGAAGAAGTTCGCATCGATTGGACCGGTCTTGCCCTTCTGGCCATCGGAATTGGCTGCCTTCAGTTTTTTCTGGATCAGGGAGAAACCAAGGACTGGCTGTCATCGCGTATCATTCAGGTTGCAGTAATCGCGTCGATTTTGGGTGCGCTTGGTTTCATCATTCATGTTTTGACCACCGAGAAGCCGGTAGTCGATTTGCGGTTTTTTGCGGATCGCAATTTTGCGCTGTGCAATCTGGTCATCGCTGGATTTGCGATTTCCCTTTTTGGGGGTATCGCGATCCTGCCGACTTTCGTTCAGAATCTGCTGGATTATCCGGTCATCACATCCGGACATCTGTTTATACCGCGAGGCGTCGCGGCGGGGCTGTCGATGGTTCTGACCGGCGCAGTTCTGGTCACGCGTTTTGACCCGCGCGTTCTGGCTGGTTTGGGCATGCTTCTGACGGCCGTCAGCAATTTCATGATGGGCAGGCTCAACATGGATGCAGGTTTTTGGGAACTGGCATGGCCAGGAGCAGTAAGTGGTCTGGGGATGGGGCTGGTGTTTGTGCCAATGTCGATTTTGGCTTTCGAGAGCATCTCGAAGACCCGTCAGGACGAAGCATCCGGCCTGTTCAATGTGACCCGCCAGCTTGGGTCATCGGTTGGTATTTCTCTGGTGGGCACTTGGGTCGTTCGTGGGCTTCAGACAAACACAGCTATTCTCAGCCAAAATGTGACGCCCTATAACCCGGCCGCGCAAGCTTATCTTGCGCCACTGAACCTGACGCCAGACAGTGCGCAGGGGGCGGCCATTCTGGGGCAGGAGATCGCGCAGCAGGCTGAACTGATTTCATATCTAACCGTGTTCAACAATCTGGGGCTTTTGGCTTTGGCGACCATTCCGCTGCTGTTCTTTTGCAAAGCACCTAAACCTGGAACGCAGACGTCGGTGCCTGCACATTAACGCATTACGAACAAGCCAAATGCCAATGCCGCCCAGCAAAGACCCAGGCTGAGCAATATATTGCCCGCCGCCAGCGCAACGGTCCGTTCGCGTCTGAGTTCCAGCGACTGATAGGCAAAACTGGAAAAGGTTGTGAAGCCGCCACAAAAGCCAAAGACCAGGCGTCTTTGTTCTTCGCCCATCTCATTTGATCCTCCGAGGTATCCGATCCACAAACCCAACAGCAGGCTACCCAGAACGTTTACGATCAGGGTCGAAAACGGCAGGTCATGAACAATCCGCAGTGCGATCAAGTGGCGCAAAACGGCCCCTAAACCGCCGCCTAATCCGAACATCGCGTGCAGGAACAATTCGCTCATTCGGTCGCCCTCGGTGGAAGAAAGCGTCTTCCGATAGCCTCACCCAGAATGGCTGCTGCCAGTCCCGCGGCGATTTCCAACGCGGCGGCTGAGACTGCGATCCAGATGTTGGACAAGGCTAACCGCTCCAATTCCGCAACAAATGAGGAAAAGGTCGACAGGCCACCACAAAAGCCGACAGCACCAAGATGCAGAACATGGGCATGGACGCGGTTTCGCACCGAATACAGCCACCCAAGTATGAAACAGGCCACGATATTGATGCCAAAGGTCTGCGTCAGAAAACCGGCACCCGGTATATTCACCGAGAACAACTCGCGCAGTAGCGACCCAACCGCGCCGCCAATGAACACGGCTCCGAACATCCATGCCGTGGTCCGAACATGCGTTCGTTTCTGTGTCACAGCCTGCCGTCCTGCCCCTATCTCGTTTCTTCGGGCATAATAGCTGAAGTTGCCTGGATCAACCGTGACCAATGTCCGCGCAACATTTCACATCTTCGCCCGATTACGTGAAGGCGGGCACAATCGCTTGCAATCTAACAGCGATTTGCCCCACGTTTGGCGAACACCTCGGCTGCTACCGCAGGCCGGAAAGCACGCGACCCTGGGAGAGCACGAATGATTGTACGCAGACTCTATTACTTCATTGCATATGTGTGTCTGCCGCTGACCTTGTTGTGGGGTTTTTTCTGGCCGCCCGCCCATTGGTTGCTAGTTGTGCTCATTCCATATGCCGTGATCGGCCTCTATGATATGCTGACGACCAAGCACAACGTGCTGAACAACTATCCGGTCCTAGGGCATTTCCGGTATATGCTGGAGTTCGTCAGTCCGGAAATCCGGCAGTATTTTGTTGAAACCAACGAAAGTGGCCGCCCTTTTAACAGGATCGTACGATCACTTGTCTACTCGCGTGCCAAAGGACAGGTGGATACGCAGGCGTTTGGTACGCAATACGACGTCCTGTCAGTCGGATACCATCGTGCTAACCACTCGCTTGCGCCCAGGCATGTAGATGAAAGCGAAGAACGGATCATGCTGGGTGGGCCGCAATGCACGCAGCCATACAGCGCGTCGCGGCTGAACGTTTCCGCCATGAGCTTTGGGGCACTCAGCGCCAATGCTATCCGCGCTCTGAATGGCGGCGCCAAGGACGGAGGATTTGCGCATAACACCGGGGAAGGCGGCCTGTCCCCGCATCATCTGGCCGAGGGTGGCGACATCATTTGGCAGATCGGAACAGGCTATTTCGGCTGCCGCACGCCCGAGGGCGGTTTTGACAAGGACCTGTTTGCCGAGAAGGCCAAAAAGGACGTTGTCAAAGCGATTGAAATCAAGCTGTCGCAGGGGGCCAAGCCGTCGCATGGCGGGGTGTTGCCCGCGGCAAAAGTGGATAAGGAGATCGCAGAAATCCGCGGCGTACCCGAACATCAGGACGTGATATCTCCGCCCATTCACTCGGCCTTCGAAGGTCCGACAGGGTTGATCCATTTTGTGCAACATCTGCGGGAAATGTCTGGCGGCAAGCCGATCGGATTCAAGCTGTGTATTGGCAGACCGTCCGAATTCATGGCGATTTGCAAGGCGATGCTTGAAACAGGCATTCTGCCGGACTTCATCACAATCGATGGCGCCGAAGGCGGTACAGGTGCCGCTCCGGTCGAATTCACCAACCGTTTGGGCATGCCGTTGAACGAAGCGCTGATCTTCGTCAATAATTGCCTGCGTGGCGTTGGTCTGCGCGACAAAATCCGGATTATCTGTTCGGGTAAGGTGGCCACAGGCTACGATATGGTCGAAAAATTCGCGCTGGGGGCAGATATGTGCAATGCGGCCCGTGCGATGATGTTTGCCGTAGGATGCATTCAGGCGTTGCATTGCAACACCAACCGCTGCCCGTCCGGCGTTGCCACTCAGGACCCGATACGGGGCAGGGCGGTCAATGTTCCGCAAAAACGCCAGCGCGTACACCGCTTTCACGATGCGACCTTGGAAAGCTTCCGCGAACTTTTGGGCGCTATGGGCAAAGACAAGGTGTCCGAGCTTCACCCGGTAGATATCCGTCGCCGTACGGCAGACGAGCGGGAACGGTCTTATGCCGAACTCTATACCCTTATCGACGAGGGCGTTTTGCTGACAGACACAATACCGTCCGACTACGCGGCCGATTGGAAACTTGCCTCGGCGGATCGCTTTTAATTTTTTTGGAGATATCGCCAAGGATTGACGTTTTCGATCCGTCATACTCAGTGTGATGCGTATGAAAACATCGGATGAAGACTTGGCCAGGGCCGCCGCGGACGGGGACGCTGAGGCGTTTGCGACCCTGTTGCAGCGCCATTACGACCAGGTCTTTCGTCTGGCTTTTCGTCTGACTGGACGGGCTGATCAGGCTGAGGATATCACACAGGATATCTGTGCGGCGCTGCCCACCAAAATTGCAGGCTTTCGGGCGCAGGCCAAGTTCACGACTTGGCTTTATCGCGTTGTCGTCAACGCGGCCGAGGACGCTCGGCGTCGCCAAGCAAGTCACAGTCGCGCTGCCGCAGGGTGGGGTGATGTGGAGCAATTGCGCCGGGCAGAGGCGACCGAAACGGCCCAAGCAATGGATTGGTTGCAGCGCGCCATGCGGTCTCTGCCACTCGATTTGCAAGACACACTGGCCCTAACATTAGAGGATGAAATGACACACGCCGAAGCTGCAGCAGTTCTGGGCGTGTCCGAAGGCACCGTGTCCTGGCGCATGTCGGACATTCGCAAACGTCTGCGCGCCCTGCGACAAGAGGAATTGGCACCATGACCGATGATCTTGATGACTTCAAAGCCTTGATGGATGCTGCGACGCCGGCACCAGATGCCGAACGGCGGGCGCAAAACTTAAAACGGGCTCAGAAAAATTATGCACACAGCCAAGGATCGCATGCTGCGATGCGTCCGACTGTTAAGCGAGGCCCAATGGCCCGCATGACAGAAGGAGCGAAATCCATGTTGAATGCTTTGTCCCATCGCGGCGCCCTAACCGCGACAACCGCAATTGCCGCTGTTGCGCTGATTATGTTCGTGCCGCAATCCCGCGACATCGTTGTGCAGCCCCTATCGCGCAGCGAAAGCCCTGCGCCCGCACCCGAAGCAGATTCTGCCGTATTGGAAGAACCCGTCGTTGAGGCCCCGGTCGTTGTTGAAGAGTATGCCGCGCCCGTGCGATCCAAAGCGGCCGCCCCTCAGCAAGGCGTTTCGGGCTTGGTTGCTGGAAACACTGCGCGACTTGGCGTCACTTCGGGCGATGCTACTCATATGATGGTTGAACGCGAGGTGGGAATTCTGCCCCTCTCGGATACCGAGGCGTTTTCAAACGCTGAAGCCAATCCTCTGAAAGTCACCAGTGAAGAGCCTGTTTCCACCTTTTCTATTGACGTCGATACGGCCTCGTATTCGATCGTCCGGTCCTCTCTTATGCGCGGTCAGCTTCCACCCAAGGATGCCGTCCGTGTCGAAGAGATGGTAAATTATTTTCCTTACTCCTACCCCGCGCCAGAAGGGGACGCGCCGTTCCGGCCGACGATCACAGTAACACCGACGCCTTGGAATGAGGGTACTCAGCTTGTGCATGTCGGTATCCAAGGAGCATTGCCGCAGATTGAGGACCGACCACCGCTGAATCTGGTCTTTCTGATCGATACGTCGGGATCGATGCATGATGCCAACAAACTACCACTGTTAAAACAATCGTTCCGTTTGATGCTGTCAGAGTTGCGAGATGAGGACGAGGTCTCGATCGTGACCTATGCCGGAAGCGCGGGGCAGGTTCTGGAACCCACTGCGGTCGTGGAACGTGACAAAATCCTCGGCGCGCTCGACCAGTTGGAGGCAGGCGGTTCGACCGCAGGTCAGGCCGGGTTGCAACAGGCATATCAGGTAGCCGAAAGCATGAGCGCCGACGACGAGGTCACGCGCGTCATCCTGGCAACGGATGGCGACTTTAATGTTGGCTTGTCTGATCCTAATGCGCTGAAAGACTTCATAGCAAATAAACGTGACAGCGGTACGTTTCTGAGTGTTTTGGGTTTTGGCCGGGGTAATCTGGATGATGCCACGATGCAGGCACTTGCCCAGAACGGAAACGGACAGGCCGCGTATATCGACACGCTGAGCGAGGCGCAAAAAGTCCTGGTGGACCAGTTGACCGGCGCATTGTTCCCAATCGCAAACGACGTCAAAATCCAGGTTGAGTTCAACCCGTCACAAATCGCCGAATATCGCCTGATCGGATACGAGACGCGCGCGTTGCGTCGGGAAGATTTCACCAATGACAAAGTGGACGCCGGCGATATCGGCGCAGGCCACTCGGTCACGGCGATTTACGAGGTCACGCCTGTTGGTTCAGACGCCATCCTGAACGACCCGTTGCGCTATGGTGCCCAAGCGGTGCGCGATGGTTCGGATGAGATCGGGTTTTTCAAGCTGCGTTACAAAATGTCGGGATCTGACCAGAGTCAGTTGATCGAACAGCCCATTGCGGCGCTGCAGGGCGAGGCTACAGACGATGTCCGCTTTTCCTATGCCATCGCCGGATTCGGGCAGTTATTGCGCGGTGCAGAGTATCTGGGGAACTGGTCCTACGACGATGCGATCGGATTGGCAAACGCTGCGCGTGGCGAAGATCTCTTTGGGTACAGGGCCGAAGCTGCCACGCTCATGCGGCTTGCGCAAACGTTGTCAAGGTAACAGCGGGCAATGGGGCGCTGCGTTGGGCAGCGCCCGTGTCCTGTCAATACGATCTTTGGTTGTTGGCCGCATGTGTATTGATCCGGCGCACGCTCCACTCTACAGCGTCGCGCATGGTCCTGCCCAAAGCATCGTCAAAGGCTTTCACAAGGTCAGGCGTCGCATCGCTGGCAGAGGCAACAACTTCCCGAAATGAACTGGACGCGATGATCTTGTCTTCGAATTCATCAATGATCTTAATGTTCATGCGCACTTCGACGCGAATGGTTTTTGTCCCCTCAACATCGCTGACGACGAACCCCTGAAATTCGCGCAGGTCCGGAACGATGACATAATCTGCGCGCAGACCCACGGTTGAGCGACCAACAGCGGCCACCTTGCCGCTGTTTTCATAGCTTTCGACCAACAGCGCCTGTACGATAAGCGGTGCACGGTCGACCCATCTGGCGCGCGGTAGATATTGCACCTGCAATGGGGTTGGCTGAACAGCGATCTGATCGGTATTGACCGCGGCCGTAGCCGTCGGTTCCTGTACAACGATTTGTTTTTGCACACGCGGCAACGAAGACGAAAAGGTGCTTTTCGGCGTCAAAAGATACAGGTCGTTTGGCTTGGAGGCCTGCCTCAGCGTACCCAACCCGGTGCATGCGCCCAGCGACACCAACGCCAGAACCAAAAGAAACAGCCTGATCATTGGCGAAACTCCGAAGCTTGGGTTCCCAGTAAGAAGCGTGCCGGGTCACGTTCGACCTTGTCCACCAGCCGATCCAGGCTGATTACCAATCGTTGCGACTCTTCTACGAAACGTGTGAATTGCGGCAGGCCGACGCGGAGGAAGTCGGACAATTGCCGTCGGTTGTCCTGAACGATGCCGTCGATGGTGCCCAGCAACTCGGACGCCGATCGCGATGCATTAAGGATATCGGCCGAAATTTCGTCCAACTTGCTTGTGACATTTGACACTGTTGAGGCGACCTGATTGGCCGCATTGCGGATATCGTCCATGACTGCGCCGACGTCTTTGTTGATGACCTCATTGGCCGAGTTAAAAGCGCGTTCCGCAGAAGCCAATGTGGTGTTTGCTGTATCCATCGCTGCCGTGATTGACCCCAGTGTTTTGTTTGCATTCACAAAGGTCTCGGTCGCGGTCGCCAAGGCGACGCTGCCTTCGTCGGACAGGCCGGTCAGGCGTTCTGCCAATGTCGAGGCGCGATCGATAAATGGTTTCACGTCGTCCTGTATTATGCGATCGGCCGATTCAATTGTGGTCTTGGCGCTGTTCAGTGTTTCCGTTGCGGACTCGGATGCAGTTTTTACGCTTTTGAGTGTGTCTGTCCCTGTCGTCAGGGTGGTTTCGGCTGTGTCGGCCAATTTATCAAGCCGCGTTGTAAAGTTGCCCAGTTGCTTGGCAGCGCCGCCAAGGTCGGTGGACAAGCTTTCGAAATCTGTCAGCGTTTTGTCCAGCCTGCCGGATGCAGAAGCCAGGTTGTCCAAAATTTTGCTGACGGATTGGCGGTTCTTGTCGTCAACGACCGAATTCAGACTCTCAAGCAGGGTAACCGCCTCATCCAGAACTTTCGGGGCACCTTCGAACAAGGATTGAATCGCGCTGCGCTTGCTTTTGATTACGCTGTTTTCCGGCAAGGGTTTGTCGCTGCTTTTGCCACCCGTCAGCTCAACATAACTGACGCCAGTTACGCCCAGAGATTGTAGCTGCGCGATGGTATCTTCGGTGACGGGTATGTCGGCATCTACTTCAAGCTTAACGCGCACCTTTGACGGATCGTCCTCGTCCAGGTTCAACGAAATCACCTGACCAACGGGCAAGCCGTTGAAGCTTACGCCGCCCGCAGAGGAGAGGCCCGATACGTTTTCGAACAGAACGTCGTAATATGCGTATTGGCGCGACACCTCGAATTTCGCGAGCCATAGGAAAAACCCGAAGGCACCAAGGATGCCCGCGATTGTGAACGCGCCGATCAGGATATAGTTTGCCCGGGTTTCCATAGCCTTTACCTGTCCTGACCCTTCTCTTGCGCCGCGCGGGCCCGGGGGCCGGTGAAATACTCTTGAACCCAAGGATGGTCGACTTTGGTCATTTCTTCAATCGGACCTTCAACCAGAACCCGTTTTTCTGCGAGCACTGCGACCCTATCGCAAATGGCATAAAGACTATCGAGGTCATGCGTGACCATAAAGACCGTCAAGCCTAATGCATGCTGCAATTCGCCGATCAACTCGTCATACGCAGCCGCGCCGATTGGGTCGAGACCCGCGGTCGGCTCGTCCAGAAACACAATTTCCGGGTCCAACGCCAAGGCGCGGGCAAGGGCGGCGCGTTTGCGCATTCCGCCGGACAATTCGGAAGGCAATTTCCCGCAACTCAGTTGCGGCAAACCGACAAGGCTGATCTTCAGGTTACCAAGCGCGCACATCAGGTTTTCGCTCAGCCCTGTATGTTCGCGCAGTGGCGCCATCACGTTCTGCAAGACCGTCAGCGAGGAAAACAATGCCCCATCCTGAAAGGCAACGCCCCAGCGACGCTCAATCCGGCGGCGTTCCTGCTCTGGGCCATTCAATACGTCGACACCCAGCACCTCGATGCTGCCCGCCGCGGGTCTGTTCAAGCCCACAATCGTGCGCAGCAGAACCGATTTGCCAGTTCCCGATCCGCCGACGATCCCCAGAACTTCACCACGCCACACATCCAGATTCAGATTCTGATGTACAACTTGAGGCCCAAACTGGTTTGTAAGATTGCGAACGCGGATAACCGCTTCGCGTTGAGCGTCGGATTTAGAAGTTTGTTCCAGCGTCGTACCGTCCAACTCAGACCTCCATCACCGAAAAGAAGATCGAGAACAAAGCATCCAAAGCGATCACCAGAAAGATGGATTGCACAACCGAAGCCGTGGTTCGTTGCCCGACGGATTGGGCAGATCCCTTGACCTGCATGGCCTGCCAACAAGCAATTACGCCGATGACCAAAGCAAAGAAGGGGGCCTTGATCATGCCAATGGCGAATTGCCAAATACCGGTGTTCTCTTTCAGGCGTGTGACGAACATGCCCGGGCTAACACCCAGGTCAATCCAACTCATCAATCCGCCGCCGATAAGGGCGGCAAGGTCGGCGATGAAACCAAGGATCGGCAGCATGATCAACAGGGCAACAACACGCGGGATCACCAACACCTCGATTGGGTCCAAACCCAACGTGCGCATTGCGTCGATCTCTTCCTGAACCTTCATCGAGCCAATCGAGGCGGTAAAAGCCGATCCTGAACGCCCCGCAACGATTATCGCTGTCAGCAAAATGCCGAGCTCACGCAAAACTGAGATCGAAATCAATTCGACCACGAAAATCTCGGCGCCGAACTGCTTTAGCTGGGTTGCGCCCTGAAAGGCCAGTACGACGCCGATCAGGAACCCCATAAGGGCAACGATCGGGATGGCCTTGAGTCCGGTCTCTTCCATTTGCGAGACCAAGGCCGCTTTGCGTAGACGGCGCGGCATTAGAATTGTACGGACAAGGCGATGCAGCGTCAGACCCAGGAAGCCCAGCAGGGATAGCATGTCTTTTCCGGCCTGGGCGGTGCGTTCCCCGACACTTGCGACCCAGTCGGTAAAACTGCGCTTTTCAGTTGCCACACCGGGGTCGTCGGGAATGTTTTCCGCCACGGTGTCTAAAAGAGCGGAATGGGCGGGCTTTAACCCTTCATAATGTACGGTCGCGCCACTTGCCTTTGCGCGCCGTGCAACATCGGCAATCAGCCATGCGCCACCGGTATCCAGTGCTCCGACCTTCGAAAGATCGACTGTTAGTTCGTCTCTGTCAGCGCTAAACTCTTCAAACGCCTTTTCGACCGTGTCCAGGGATTGAGTCACCAAATCACCCGAAACCCGCAGGTAAACGCCGTTGGCGTCACGGTCCGACTGTATCACTGGCTGCGTCATGAGCGTATGTGATGGCAAAGGACATTGACCTGCAACGGATTTTTGCGAACTGTGTTGTATTTATTGGCGCTCAATAGCGTCTAAGTGACATCTCCAGACACGAAGGTCGTGGTTGTGGTTGGTTTTGCGCTCAACTGGGCCGACCGGTGCAAGATCATTTCAAATAAATCTGTTGCTTCTGTTGCATGGGCGCGCGGGGCGAAAACCTGACGAGTCGTGACTCAGGTGTTGCGGGGTTCTGCGAACCAAGACAGAGTTCGCTCTGGCGCCACTGACGTGGAATCAGGGAGAGCGAAATGCGACACGTTAAGAATGTTTTGTTCATCATCATAGATCAGTTGCGCGCCGACTGTCTGAACGGCGCTTTAGCGGCCCATGTCGATCTGCCAAACCTGCGTGCATTCATGGACGAGGCGGTGACGTTTGACCGGCATTTTTCGGTGACCAACCCCTGTGGCCCTTCGCGTGTGTCAATCCTGACCGGGCAATATGCGATGAACCACCGGTCGGTTCGCAATGGAACCCCGTTGCGGCATGATACCCCGAACATCGCGACCGAAATGCGCAAAGCCGGCTATCTGCCCATGCTGTTTGGATACACGGATACATCCGCCGACCCTAGGGTGCATGATCACAACGATCCGATCCTGAAATCCTATGAACACCCGATGGCTGGGTTTCATGAGGTCCTCGAAATGCGGTTGGAGGAATCCTATCCTTGGCGCGGACATCTGATGCAAAAGGGTTATGCGTTCGAAAACTACTGGGACGTTCACAAGCCGGTCGCGCCGGATGGGGGTGATCCCCGGTTGAATGACCCGGCGATGTATCGGGCGGAAGACAGTGATACTGCGTTCCTGACCGACGTGTTCTTGAACAGCATGGCGCCTTATGTCGGCAAAAACTGGTTTGCCCATCTGACCTATATTCGACCACACCCGCCATTGGTCGCCCCGGCGCCATACAACGATATGTGTGACCCAGCGACCTTGCCCCGACCCGCAGGGTTCTCTGATCCGATGGATGAACGGGCGATGCACCCGTTTATTGGCCCGACAATTGACAATACCTCCGCCGGTGACTTTGTTTTGGGCTTTGACGGGGTTGAGCCGACGCTTGAAAACATCCAAACGCTGCGCGCGGTTTATCTGGGTCTTGCAACTGAGGTTGACCATCACATCGGGCGTGTCGTCCAGTTCCTGAAGGACAGTGGTCAATACGACAACACGATGGTTGTCATCACTGCGGACCACGGAGAGATGCTGGGCGACCGACACAGCTGGGGTAAGATGGCGGTCTTTGACGCCGCCTATAAAACGCCATTGATGATTAGGGACCCCAACAATCAATCGCACGCCGGATCGGTGATCTCGGTACCGACGGAATCCATCGACATAACGCCGACGATTTTGGATTGGGTCAGCCAGCCGATCCCGAATTCCATGGACGGCCGGTCGTTGCTGCCGCTGTTGCAAGGGCAAATCCCCGACGATTGGCGCACATATTCCTTCAGCGAATTGGATTTTGCCGAACCCGAGCAGCCAACAATCTGGCAGCAGGTTTTGGGGACGGGCAATAGCAACTCGTGCCTTGGCATCCTGAGGGATGAGCGTTTCACGCTTGTCGAGTTCGCCGCAGACCTTCCGCCCATGCTGTTTGATCAGCAGGATGGTGGAGAATTGCGGAACAATGCAAATGATCCCGAATATATGTCGGTCTTGATGCGCCTAACCAGACAAATGTTGCGCCATCGCATGCAAAATATGGATCATACACTGTCCCTGGATTCCATTACGGCGGATGGTCCCAGGACCAAATCCAGGTATTGAACGCAAAATATTTGCGACCCGTTTTTCCAACCTGTCGCGCTGTTGCCCTCTACACCTGTAACAGATCCGGTGTTACGCATGTGTCGCGGGGAGGATGGATTTGGAAATAACCGAGCAACAGATAAAATCCATGACGACGGCCGGTCTGAATCTGATCGGCCAGGCTCTGTCAATTTATGACAGCCAACTTCGGCTGGTGGTCAGCAATCGACCGTTTCAGACAATGTTCGATTTGCCGGACCATCTCGTTCAGCCCGGCGCATTGTTCAGTGACACAATCCGACACCTCGCATCCAGTGGCGAATACGGCGATGTCGATGATGTCGAAGCGGCTGTCGATCTGCGTGTCAATCAAGCTCTGACCTTCGAAACTCACTATATCGAACGTGTTCGGGCCAATGGCCAGGTCATATCGGTCGAAGGGGCCCCCCTGCCCAAAGGCGGATGGGTGGCGGTCTACACGGACATCACCAATACCAAACAGGCTGAGGCCCTGTTGCGTGCCCGTTCCGAGGAGCTGTCTGGTCAGTTGCTCGACCGAGCTGAAGAACTGTCAGCAACGAACAGAAAACTGGCGGCCACAAACTCGGCTTTGGAAGAAGCCAAACGCCAATTGACAGAGATCGAAGCGCGCACCCGTATGACGACCGAGATGATGCCGGCCCATATTGCACATCTGGACGCCAAAGGCTGCTACGATTACTCCAACCGGCGGCTAAACTCGGTCATGCCAGGTCGCCCGTCCGAGATCTTGGGTATGCACATTTCTAAGGCTTTGGGCTCTGCCGCTTTTACACGGGTCCAGGCGCATCTGCAAAAGGCCTATGCCGGAGAAACCTCTGTTTTCGAATTTACCGAGGATCAGGATTCCAGGCGCATTCGCGTATCCTTCACACCTGATGGCGAAGGTGGTGTTTACATCATGTCCGTCGACATCACTGAGGAAACGCAAGCGCGCGTCGCGCTGCAACAAACCCGTCGCCGCGCGATGGCCGCACAAATGACCAGCGGGTTGGCGCATGATTTCTCGAACCTTTTGACCATTATTCTGGGCATGCAGTCCAGGCTGGAAAAGATGGATTTGCCGGAAGATGCTCGTGAGCTGATTGACGCGACCAAGCAGACAGCGCGCAGGGGTGGGCAACTGTTGAATCGCATCGCCGATATGACGGGTAACCGGACACCTCAACCCAAAGCGACGGACATGCGCGGATTGCTTGAGGATTTGCGCATTCTGGCCTCTCCATCCCTGCCGCGCGGGGTCGGCTTGTCGGTGGTTAATACGTTGCCGGACAAAGCTCTGATGCTGGATCCCGGGATGGTTCAGGACGCCTTGCTGAACCTGGTTTTGAACGCGCGGGATGCTTGTGGAGAATCCGGCCAGATCACAATCAGCGCCCATACCATTGGTGAGATATGGACCGAAATCGCAGTGTCAGACACTGGCCCCGGGTTTTCGAAAGATGCATTGGAAAAGGCGTTGAACCCGTTTTTCACAACCAAAGGCGACAAAGGGTCGGGTCTTGGTCTGCCGATGGTCTACGACACCGTCAAGCTGGCCGGCGGCGACCTGAGTTTGCGCAATACTCCGTCAGGTGCATCGGTCATTTTGCGACTGCCGTACCGAGCAGCCCTGCCAGTACAGGAAGGGTTGGTTCTGTTGGTCGAAGACAGCGACGATCTGCGCAGTCAGTTCCGCGATATGTTGGTCGACATCGGGTTTGCAGTAATTGAGGCGACGTCTTGTGACGAAGCCATCACCCTGGCAAAAGATGTCAAAGACATTGCTTTGGTGCTGTCCGATATTCGCCTTGAAGGGCAGGAGACGGGTTTGGATCTTTTGGCAAAACTGGAGCCCGCGTTGCCCCGTATCCTTATGACATCCTTGCCTTATTCCGATCCGTTGTATCGCGAGGCGCTGAAACGCGCGCCGGTGCTGCGGAAACCCTTCACCCGGGCGCAACTGTCTGCCCTGATCCGTGACGAGGCTGCCTGATGACCCAACCGCTGGTAACCATTGTCGATGATGAGCCCGAGATACGGCGCATTCTGACCGACGCGCTTGAAGAAGCAGGGTTTCGCACACAGAGCTTTGCGCGCGCGCGGGAATTCGAAGCGTCGCTCAAACGGGTTACGCCGGACGTATGTCTGGTTGATTTGTCCCTGCCGGATACGGATGGGTTGGCACTGGTCCATCGGCTGGCATTGGAGCAGGGGGCTTCGGTCATCATCATTTCTGGTCGTGCGCAGGTACAGGATCGCGTCACCGGTCTGGAACTGGGGGCGGATGACTATATTACCAAGCCGTTCGACCCGGCCGAAGTTGTGGCACGCATTCGGGCGCGGTTGCGATCCCCCAAGGCGCAGACCGCACAATCTGACGTGGCACGTTTCAACGGCTGGACGGCCTACTTTGATCGCTACATCCTAGAAGACGGATCCGGTGCCGAAACTCCGTTCAGCCATGCAGAGGGCGAAGTTCTGAAGCTGTTTCTGGAAAGTCCCAAGCGATTGATCAGCCGCACTCAGATGCAAGATGCTCTGGGTGGTGCTGCCGGCGACAGTTTTGATCGTGCGATGGATGTCAGAATTTCCAGGTTGCGGACCAAACTGGGCGAAGACCCCAAAAACCCTCGCCTGATCAAGACAATTTATGGTGCCGGATATATATTTTTGGGCGATGTTGAATGGTAAGCACTGGTCAAAACGACGACCTGCCGCACAAAAAGACAGGGCGCTGTTCCGGTCGTGTCGCGGTTTTTTGACTGAGGTAGACGAAAACGCATGCCTTGGTGCTTGTTGATGTTAATCAATCGCGAGCAGGTTTCTGAGTGATTTCCTTGAAACGCTGCCACTTCCCCACGCGTTTGGATGAAACCTATCTGCGAGTTCGCGGTAAGTGGGTGCAAATTTATTGAGGCGTCAACATAGCACGAAAAAGTCAGTTCACACCCGGACTCCCTCTGTTTCTGCGGCTTGCTCAATTGGCAAGGAGCAGCGCCACTTGAGCGGTTCAAATTGAAAGTTGGTGCACGGTTGGCTTTGACCTCTCCCGGTTTCCGGTCAGGTATTCATGCGGCCTTTCGGGTTTCGGTTAGTTGGGCCACGATTACGTTCAGCGTCAAGTTTCCGAGCGAAGAATATGACCTGTTTTCACAATAGTCGTGCCTCCACTTGTTGATCTGGGTTTGCGTGCCATCCATGGACAATAACCATGACGCGTCCTCGTCTGACTAGGCGGGCAAAACGCCTGCCCATTCGTCACGTCCCGCTACGATCAATCCCCTGGACCGCAGAAGTTCGGTCAATGATCCGTCTTCCAGACCAACATCCAGAAACTCGTAGTTTTCCAGTGCCGTAGCATCGGCATTACCCATCCGGCCGAGAGCGAGGGCCGGAGTGCGGGTTTCAAGCTGGATATTACACTAGGCCAGCGCAACGCTCCAGCCTGACCGATCACGCGCCAAAGCCGATAATTGCGTTCGGAGGGGTTCATAACAACTTCATTATTCAAGACATCGCAAGGTCGCGCTGGTCTCGCGTAGTATCATCGCTTTTACTTCACGCAGGCTCGAATTGAAGCAAAAATAGAGCCACACCGTGTGGGAGTTGTCCTAGCGAGGCAATCGATAGCGCAAGTAGCAGACTAACGATGAATTCATCGAAGTCATCAACGCATGATTGCTAACATGTGCAACTTAACGACAGTCAACGTGACAGCACCGGCCGAGTTGCCCTGCTGATTTCTTAGTGTGACCTTCCATCGTGAATTGTGACAGACAGGGGTTTTTGCGTGCAAAACACTTCCGATCAATTTTAGTATTGATTTGAGGCTCAATGTTGCATTTTGGCAATCAGCGCGGAGTAACTCCAACAAAGCAATTTAATTCGAATTATCGCCTTAATCTTGTGTTTATTTTATTCCGATATGTGATGGGGAAATTCGAATTGTAGGTTGCCGTTCTGCGCGAACGCAGTTTGCCCCCATGTGTTGTGACTAAGTCGTATGTGGGGTGCAAGGGTGTCCAAGAAGTCAAGTTTGCTGCTGGCTGTTTCTTTTTATACTTTAATTTCAACACCTTTATTCGCAGCGCCCACGGCAGACGCAAAAGTAGGCGACACGGTGGCCAACCCGGTGACAGGTATGGATACCACTGTCAGCGCACTGATTGTCGACCCGGCCTCGACGCCTACAGCCGGAACAACAGCATTTGTAGAGACAGCAGATGGCTACGTTTTCCTAGTTAAAGATGTCGGGGACACAATCTACAATTCCGACAATCCTCCGCTAGCATTTGAAATTGTATCCATTTCAGGAACAACGGCTCAAATTAGCAATTCTGGTGCATCCGGTACGGCCGGTTTGTCCACTCAATTGACGCTGTCGCAGTACAATAGCAATTTCAACAGCTCTGGGACTCCAGGTGCGGTGACACCACCTGAAGATGTGTCGGGACCGAACGGCGTGAACCAAGTTGTCTATGGTCAGGATGGGAGCAATGGCCGTGATGGCGCGTTGGTTGTACCGCCTAGCTCAGGCGGCAATGGCGCAACTGGTCCGACGCAAACAAAGACCCTTAGCAGTGATGTCAACGCCACCAGCAACATAGGGTGGCAGATCGGTAGCGTCGGCGGCGATGGTGGCAACGGTGGTGATTCCTACCTGAGCTTCTGGGACGGACGCGATGGCGGCGATGGCGGCAAGGGCGGCACCGTCAACGCGACACAGTCCAGCAGCAGCACAATCCAAACCTCGGGCAGTGGCAATTACGGCATTTTCGCATTCAGTCGAAGTGGTGAGGCTGGGAATGGCGGCAGCGGGTTCGCCGCCCCAGGCGGTGGAACTGGCGGGCATTCAGCGGATGGCGGCAATGTGACCGTCACGCAGAGAGGTGAGATTTCGACGTCCGGAGATTCCGCCGATGGTATCTATGCACTGAGCGTTTCGAATAATGGTGGAAATGGCGGCTCGCAGTGGGGCCTGGTAGGATCTTCAGGTGACGGCGGCTATGGCGGCAGCGGCGGTGCTGTGACAGTCAATACCACATCAACCGGCAGCATTCTGACAACCGGCGACCATGCGAACGGGATTTATGCACAGTCGATTGGGGGTTCGGGTGGGTCCGCAGGGACCAGCGGCAACCTATTGGTGTCCCTGATCGGCGGTGCTGACAACGGCGGTAACGGCGGCGCGGTCACGGTTTCCCATGCTGGCGCTATTGAGACGCAGGGCAATTTCTCTCGCGGGATCGTGGCGCAGTCGATTGGCGGTGGCGGCGGTTCCGGCGGCGCAGGGGGCGGGTTGGTTGCGTTGTCTCTGGGTGGTGTCGGATCGAACGGTGGCAGCGGCAGTGCCGTTAGCGTGACGGTTCAGGGCAGCGGCAGCATTCTGACCTCAGGCAAAGGTGCCGATGGTGTCATGGCGCAATCTATTGGCGGCAGTGGTGGAACGGGTGCGAACTCGTACGGGTTGGTCGCAATCGGTGGCACCGGGTCAAGAGGAGGCACAGGAGCTGCAGTAAGCGTCAGTAACTACGGACAAATCCAAACCGGGGGCGACGGCGCGCGCGGAATCATCGCTCAGTCGATTGGCGGAGGTGGCGGCGACGGTGGCTCGTCCGCCGGAATGGTATCCGTTGGCGGAAACGGCAGCGGCGGTGGCGCTGGATCAACTGTGACCATCGTCAATGACGGGATCATTACCACGACCGGAGATGATGCGATGGGCATTCTGGCCCAGTCCATCGGCGGCGGTGGCGGCAATGGCGGTTCTTCCGGAGCGGTCGGCGCATTCGTGGGCGTTGCCATCGGCGGCGATGGCGGGTCCGGAGGCAAAGGCGGCGACGTGAACGTCACATTGTCGAACACCGACAGCAGTCAGCCATCTGCAATTCAAACCTCGGGCGATCGCTCCACTGGTGTGTTCGCACAATCCGTCGGCGGCGGTGGCGGCAATGGTGGCGGTGCTGTATCCGTGGCGGTTGGTGCCTTTGGCGCGGCTTCGGTCTCGGTTGGTGGCTCTGCCGGCAGTGGCGGTGACGGTGGCGATGTGTCAATCAGCGGCAGCGGGTCTGCGTCTGTGCAGACAGGCGGCGACGATGCAATTGGCGTCATGCTGCAATCCGTTGGCGGCGGAGGCGGCAATGGTGGATATGCGGTTTCTGTTGCGGTGTCTGGCGGCCCGGTTTCGGGCTCTTTGGCGGTTGGTGTCGGCGGCGATGGTAGCACGGGTGGCAAAGGCGGCACGGTCACGGTCGGCCAGTTTGACGGCAGTGGCTCTCCGACGGCTGCGGGGTTTGAAGGCACCGTTGTCACAACCGGGAACCGCTCGACCGGTATGCTTTTTCAATCCGTTGGCGGCGGTGGTGGTAATGGCGGATTGGCTGTGGCGGCAACCGGTGGTGCCTCGGCGCTGTTTTCCGGCAATGTCTCGGTTGGTATCGGCGGTGAGGCTGGCAGTGGCGGCGACGGCGGCGATGTGCAGGTCTATACCAAGGCTGACATCACAACGACGGGAACCAGTTCGAGTGCTTTGATCGCACAGTCCGTTGGCGGTGGCGGCGGCAATGGCGGTGGCAGCATCGCAGCCGGTGTCAGCGCAAGCGGCGTGGCGGCAATTGGGATCAACGTGGGTGTTGGCGGAGATGGCGGCGGTGCCGGGATCGGCGGCGACGTCACCCTGATTGCAGGCGGGACAAACATCGAAACCAGCGGAGCGTTTTCCAGCGGTGTTGTCGCACAGTCCGTGGGTGGCGGCGGCGGCAATGGCGGCTACAGCGTCGGCGCGAGCGCCGATATTGGCGGGGCGGCTGCTGGGTCTGTCAGTGTGGGCCTTGGCGGCAAAGCCGGCGGTGGCGGTGACGGCGGCGCAGTAACCGCACAGGTTGACGCAAACGTCACAACGCGGGGCGATGACTCTGGTGCTGTTGTAGTTCAGTCCATCGGCGGCGGTGGCGGCAATGGCGGCTTCAGTGTCGCCGCGGGTCTGGCCGCAGGCGGAGCCGGTGCAGGAACCGTTGGTGTCGGGCTTGGCGGCGAAGGCGGCAGCGGCGGTATCGGCGGCAGCGTGACCGGTGTTCTTGTCAATGGTGATGTCCGCACCGAGGGACTGCGCTCGACCGGTGTTGTGATCCAGTCCATCGGCGGTGGCGGTGGTAACGGCGGTTTCAACGTGACGGCCGGTGTGGCCGCTGGTGGCGCAGGCGCTGGTTCGATTGGTGTCGGACTTGGCGGCGGCGGTGCAACAGCCGGCAATGGCGGCATTGTTGAAGGACAGGTCGTGGGCAACGTGACCACGCTTTCCGACAATTCCAGCGGTGTCGTATTCCAATCTATCGGCGGCGGTGGCGGCAATGGCGGTTTCAACGTAACCGCCGGGGTAGCCGGTGCAGGCGCTGGTGGCGGCGCGGTTACGGTTGGCTTGGGCGGCGACGCGTCCGGCGGTGGGATCGGTCGATCAGTGACTGGTCGGGTTACCGGAACTGTCAGCACGACTGGTGCGGATTCAACAGCGGTTCTGGCGCAATCCGTCGGCGGCGGCGGCGGTAATGGAGGCTTTAATGTCAGCGCCTCACTCGCGGGCGCGGGTGTGGGCAGCGGTGCCGTTTCAGTTGGGCTGGGCGGCAGCGGTGGCACAGGTGCAACTGGTGGCACGGTAAATCTGACAACCACGGATGCAATCGTAACGGCTGGGGACAGGTCGTCCGGCGTAGTCGCTCAGTCCATTGGCGGCGGCGGCGGCAATGGCGGCTTCAACGTCTCGGGCACAGGCGCAGGCGCCGGTGTCGGGTCCGGTGCAGTTAGCGTGGGGCTTGGCGGCGACGGAGCTGGAGGCGGCGATGGCGGCGCGGTCACTCTGACCTCCGGCGGGACAATCCTGACTCAGGGCGACTCGGCGACGGCGTTTCTGGCCCAATCCATCGGTGGCGGCGGCGGCAATGGCGGGTTCAACGTCAGTGCTTCGGTCCAGGGATCTGGCGTTGGCGGGGGCGGAGTTTCGGTTGGCCTTGGCGGCGATGGTGCTGGCGGGGGAGATGGCAACACCGTCATCGCAACTTCGAACAATTCGGTCGAAACCCGTGGTGATCAGTCCTCGGGCGTCGTGGCGCAATCCATCGGCGGCGGCGGCGGCAATGGCGGGTTCAACGTCTCGCCGGTTCTGTCGGGTGCTGGTACCGGTAGTGGCGCGGTCAGCGTAGGGTTGGGCGGGTCTGGTGATACGGGCGGTGATGGCGGCTACGTGACGCTGACCTCAAATGGCACTATTCTGACCGATGGCTTCGCTTCCAGCGGTTTTGTTGCGCAATCCCTTGGCGGCGGCGGTGGTAATGGCGGCTTTAACGTCTCGCCGACCTTGTCAGGCGCAGGCGTCGGAGCGGGTTCAGTCTCGGTTGGGCTGGGGGGCTCAGGCGGGGACGGAGGCGACGGCAGCCTGGTGACCGCGAGCACAACGGCCAACGTTGTGACCAAAGGCGATGCTTCAGTTGGTATTCTGGCACAGTCCGTTGGCGGCGGCGGCGGCAATGGTGGCTTCAACATTTCACCTGCATTGGCTGGTGCGGGCACCGGGTCTGGCGCAATCAGCGTCGGTCTGGGCGGATCTGGCGGTGGCGGTGGCACCGGCGGTGTCGTTGGTCTGACGGTTGCGAACAATGTGCAAACCGAAGGTTCGCAATCAAGCGCGGTTGTTGCCCAGTCCATCGGTGGTGGCGGCGGCAATGGCGGCTTTAATGTCTCTGCATCCGTCGGCGGTGCTGGAACTGGTTCTGGCGCAGCTGCAGTGGGTTTAGGTGGTCGGGGAACTGGCGGAGGCGATGCCTCAGCGGTAACAGCAAGCGTGACGGGGAACCTTGTGACGTTGGGCGAAACCTCGACCGGTCTGCTGGCGCAATCCGTCGGCGGCGGTGGTGGTAATGGCGGAATGAACATCTCAGTTGCGGTTGCAGCGGCAGGTACGGGATCGGGTGGCGCATCCGTTGGTCTGGGCGGCGCATCTGGAACGGGTGGCGACGGAGGAACGGCTGAGGCCACTCTAAACGGCAACGTTTCGACCCAAGGGGACGAGTCCGGCGGGTTCATAGTTCAAAGTCTTGGCGGCGGTGGCGGCAACGGCGGCATGAACGTCTCTGCCACAGTCACGGTTGCCGGAACCGGCAGCGGGGGCGCATCTGTCGGGCTTGGCGGCAGCGGTGGCAGCGGCGGTGATGCCAATACGGCCAACGGCACGGTTGTGGGTGATGTCACAACGGCCGGCGATAACTCGGGCGGTGTTTTGGTTCAGTCTGCCGCGGGCGGCGGCGGTAACGGAGGGCTGAATGTCTCTGCGGCCGTGAATATTTCGGGCACCGGCGGCGGTGCAATTGGCGTTGGCATCGGTGGGTCTGGCGGTGACGGCGGTAATGCAAGTGCGGCCACTGGTTCGGTTACCGGAGACGTAACCACAAGCGGCGATAACGCGACTGGGGTTCTGGTTCAGTCCGTCGGAGGCGGCGGTGGCAATGGCGGCGTCAACATTTCAGGCGCCCTCAGCATTGCGCGCACAGGGTCCGGTGCTGCAGGCATCGGAGTGGGCGGCTTTGGCGGTAGTGGCGGTACCAGCGGGGCCGTCGACAATACGTTCTCGGGCAATGTCAGCACTTCGGGCTCACGTTCGGCCGGAATTATTGCCCAAAGCCTCGGCGGCGGCGGCGGTAACGGTGCCACGAATATTTCCGGCGCGATTTCGGTGGCCAGCAACTATTCAGGCGGTCTCGGGATCGGCGTTGGTGGCTTTGGTGGCGACGGTGGCGCGGCGGGGAACGTCACGCAGCAAGTCACGGGCGATGTAACAACGACGGGAGATGATTCAGTCGGCATTTTGACGCAAAGCCTGGGCGGTGGTGGCGGTAATGGTGGTACCAATATCTCGTCCGCTTTGTCCCTGTCCCGGTCGGCTAATGCGGCCGTGGGAATCGGTGTCGGTGGATTCGGTGGCGGTGGCGCGGACGCTGGCGCACTGGCGCAATCGACCATCACCGGTGGGGTTTCCACCAGTGGAGATCGTAGCACAGGTATTCTGACACAGAGTCTCGGTGGCGGTGGTGGCAATGGTGGCACGAATATCTCGGCCTCATTGGGCATCAGTCAGGAAAATGGTGGATCGGTCAGCCTTGGCGTTGGAGGCTTTGGTGGCGGCGCCGGTAACGCTGGCGAAGTGATCAGCACGTTGCGGTCCCGCACGGATGGAACCGCGACGACCTCGGTTGTCACAACCGGTGCTGACAGCATCGGTGTCATGGCGCAATCCGTTGGCGGCGGCGGCGGCAATGGCGGCCTCAACGTCTCGGGTGCCGTTAACCTGACTGGTAAATCCGGCGCGGCGGTGACTTTGGGCCTTGGCGGCTTTGGCGGCGGCGGCGGCGATGCCGGGGCGGTAACTCTGGATGTGGAAAGTAATGTAGTCACAGCTGGCGACGGATCACATGGCGTATTTGCGCAGAGCCTCGGTGGTGGTGGCGGCACAGGCGGCGTGAATATCTCTGGCTCTCTGGCGCTGACAAAGCCCTCGGGGTCGGACACAATCTTTTCGGTCGCGGCTGGTGTTGGCGGCTTTGGCGGATCGGGTGGCGATGCCAGCAATGTTGATCTGGACTACACCGGAAATGTTCAGGCTGTTCCGATGGTCAGGCAACCCGACGGCACATTTGCCGTCGACCAAAGCAAAGGCGCCAGTGGTATCATCGCGCAGTCGCTGGGCGGTGGCGGTGGCAATGGCGGTACCAATGTCTCCGGCGGCATCGCGATCAGCGGCAAGCCGGGTGCGGGCCAAACGGACAGCAGCAAGTCCTATGCGGTGGTCGTGGGCGTCGGTGGGTTCGGCGGCGGCGGCGGTGATGCCGGGAATGTCGATGTGAATATCGGCGCAGGCAGCACGATCAGGGCGCACGGAACCGGCCAATCCGGTCTGTTGGCCCAATCCCTTGGCGGCGGTGGCGGCAATGGCGGCCTGAATGTGTCGGGTGGTATCGTATCCGACAGCTCGTTGATTGTTGGTGTAGGGGGTTTCGCCGGTGACGGCGGCAAGGCAGGGGACGTCACGGTCACGTCGCAGGCTGACATCACAGTCACAACCAACCCGGACGATATCTCTATCCCCGATACGACAACATTTGAAGACAAGCTGCGCGATTTCCTCGGCGACACGATTGTCGACGACACCGAAGAGCTGGCCTCGTCCTTCGGGCTCGAACGTTTGTTCATCGATATGGGTGTCTTCAACGAAGAAAAACCGGATACGGATGGCTCAGCTGGTTTGATGGCACAGTCCATTGGCGGCGGGGGTGGTAACGGCGGTCTGAACGTTTCGGGCGGTATTGCGCTGAGCAAAGATGGCAAGATCCCTTCGGTTACCTTTGGCGTCGGCGGCTTTGGCGGCGACGGCAATGTTTCGGGTGATGTGACCGTGGGCCATACCGGCACCGTTTCGGTGGCAGGTAACTGGAAGCACGGTGTTTTGGCACAGTCCATCGCCGGCGGTGGTGGCAACGGCGCGTTGAACGTGACCGGACAGCTGAATTATGGCGACTCTAACAACTCCGACGGCAAGACCGATCTGAGCATTGTGGGCGGCCTGGGTGGCCACGGTGGTACCGGCGCTGATGCTGGTGGTGTTTCAGTTACGCAATCTGGAAATATTTCGACAAATGGCTATCATGCGCGCGGTGTCTTTGCCCAAAGCATAGGCGGCGGCGGCGGCACCGGTGGGATTAATGCGACCTTCGTCGGCACGAAAGACAGCTCGCCAATTGCTATGGGTATCGGCGGCTTTGGTGGTGGCGGCGGCGATGCAGGCGATGTCACGGTTGCGCGTGGATCCGCGGCTGCGGCTGCGGGTACAATCACGACTGACGGTGCCGGTTCGCACGGGATCGAAGCCTCAAGCATTGGCGGCGGCGGCGGTGATGCCGGTATCAACGCGGTTGTGGGCATCAGTAAAACCACCGGAAGCAAGAGCAATGGCGGAACCGGCGATTCAACTGACCGGAAAACGCCCACCAACACGGGCGTCGATGACTCGGTAATTGCCAACTACAACGCCGTTCTTGATGAGTTGGAAGGGAAGGTGAACCCTGCCGACTCCTCCGGCAATAAAACCGGCGTGTCGGCTGTTATCGCCATAGGCGGTGATGCTGGAACGGCCGGGGACGGCGGCACCGTGGATATCGATCACTATGGTGACATCGTTACGCTGCAGGACGGCAGCCACGGGGTCTTTGGTCAATCCATTGGTGGAGGCGGCGGCAACGCGGCTTTGAACCTTGGTATGACGTACGAACTGGCCTCAGACGCGACCAACAAGGGCTTTGGCCTGGCTGTCGGTGGCGGTACGGGTGAGGGCGGTATCGGCGGTTCGGTCGATGTTCGCAATACCGGGGACATCACGACCAGCGGCACGGACTCTCATGGCCTTTTTGCCCAATCCGTTGGCGGTGGCGGCGGCAATGCGGGCTACAACTCTGCCTCGACATCTGTAGATGGCGGCAACGTGAATATTCAAATCGGTCGGACCGGTGGTACCGGCGGAAGCGGTGGCGATGTCTATGCAAGCTCGAATGGCATCGTTCGCACTGCTGGTAACCGTTCATACGGCTTCTTCGCCCAGTCCATCGGTAACGGCGGCGGCAATTCGTCCTCGACATCAGTCAGCATAGGTACGCCCAAGACCGGCGACAGCAAGGGCAACAAAGCCAGCTTGTCAGTCGGGCTTGAAGGAGGCACTGGTGGCGAAGCGGGCGATGTGACGACAGTTGTCGCCGGAACAGTCGTTACTGAGGGGACGGATGCTCACGCCGTGTTTGCCCAGTCCGTCGGTGGTGGCGGTGGCAATGGTGGCAAGGCCAGCAATTCAGCCGGTAAGGGTACGTCTGTTGCGCTTTCCATTGGCGGCACAGGAGGCACAGGTGGTGTAGGCGGCAAAGTCGACGTGTCCAACACCGCGCGAATTGCGACTTTCGGTGATCGTTCCGTCGGTTTGATGGCGCAATCTATCGGTGGCGCGGGTGGCACCGGCGGCATGGTTCAGGCGGGTCAATCGAACCTCGACACCATCAAAGCCGTGGTCAATCCGTCGACGGTCGGCACGACAATTTCGGTTAACATCGGCGGCACAGGCGGCGACGGCATGACTTCGGACACCGTGACCGTAGTCAGCGATGGGATCATCACGACCGAGGGCACGATGGCTCATGGCATCTTCGCTCAATCCGTTGGCGGCGGTGGCGGTATGGGTGGTTTGGTTGAAAACCGCATCATCAGCTTGCGCAAAGACATCGGGAACACAGCGACGCTGTCCATTGGTGGCAATGGCGGAACCGGAGCAGTGTCTGCAGCGGTTTCCGTCACAAATCGGGACCTAATCCAGACGACGGGCGACAAGTCCATTGGCATCTACGCGCAGTCCGTCGGCGGCGGGGGTGGCGATGCGCAACAGGTGCGCAACATCATTCTGGGCCGGTCCTCGGACGGAGCAACGACAAATGCCATTCTGATTGGTGGCACGGGTGGCACTGGCGGGTCTGGCAGCACCGTAACTGTCGTCAATGAAGCTGATGCCACTATCCGCACCACCGGTAAGGAGAGCCATGGCATCCTTGCGCAGTCCGTCGGTGGCGGCGGCGGCAATGGTGGCTCTACGATCTCGGTCGACGGGCGCTATGGCGGGGCTGAGGCCAGCACGCGGCGGGCACTACAATTCGGTCTTGGCGGATCGGGTGGTACTGGGGGCACGGGCGGCAACGTCTTGGTGACCAATGCAGGGACGATCGTGACAACTGGTGAAGCCGCGCATGGTATCTTCGCCCAATCCATCGGTGGTGGTGGTGGCAATGGTGGTAGTTCGATCACTGGGACGCTGCGACTGAAGACGGGCGACAGCAGTTCTCCGACCGCGCAGTTGAATATTGGCGGTTCCGGAGGCAGCGGCAACATCGCCGGCAACGTGGACGTAACAAACAGCGGTGACGTCCGGGTTGATGGCGCGGGTGCATACGGCATCATGGCGCAATCCGTTGGCGGCGGTGGCGGCAATGGCGGGCTGGCCGTTGCGATGGATGTAAATGACCTCAAGAACACCATGACAGGCAAGTCCTACTCGAAGATCGCCATTGGCGGTTCGGGCGGGGATGGCGCAGATGGTGGAGACGTCACGGTCAACCATACAGGCGCGATTGTCGTGAATGCAGAAAACGGGTTTGGCATCTTTGCGCAATCTGTTGGTGGCGGCGGCGGAAACGCCGGATATTCAGTGTCATCCCCGCTGGTCTCTGCGTTGGATTACACGGTGTCGCAACTGCTTGGTGCGCGCGAGGGTGCCACTGGGTCGGTTGGAACCGTTACCGTCAATTCGACCGGGGACATTCTTGTGAATGGGACAAGTAGCGAGGCTATTTTCGCTCAGTCCGTAAATGGCGGTGGTGGTAATTCCGAAACATCAGTCGATTTCACCACCGAAACTGCCAGTGCTGGAGGAACCGGCACTTCCTATATCAGCGACATCTCTTTGGGTGGCGATGAAGTTTCAGACATGGCTGGCAGTCAGGTTGCGCAATCACATACCGGCAATATCGCGACGACAAGCGATCGCTCGACCGGCTTGATGCTGCAGAGCATTGGCGGCGGTGGTGGTACATCCACTAACAATATCAATGTTCAGGACGGGGACGGTATCGACATCACAGCACGTTTGGGTGCGATTAACACGGATGACGCCAGTGGCGGCGACGTGAACGGCAGCCGGACCGGAGATGTGGGCACGAACGGCGCGTTTTCCACTGCCGGTGCAGCGCAGTCTATCGGAGGCGGGGGTGGTAAACTTGTGCTGAACAGCGCTGGCACCGCGAATACAAACAAAGCTGCTTCGGTGATCCTGGGCTCCGACCCAAGTTTCCGCAATGACGGCGGTGATATCGACCTCTCTCTGGACGGAGACGTTACCACTACGGGTGATCGGTCATTTGGTCAGAGTGTCCAAAGCATTGGCGCGGGTGGCGGCGAGGTCGTTGCCGCTGGACTAGGACGTTTGGATGTAACTTTGGGTGCGCAAGACGATTCAACCGGTGACGGCGGAACCGTTGATCTTACCAATATCGGGGGCATCACCACCAACGGTTCTGGGTCTCATGGTTTCGTAATCCAAAGCATAGGCGGCGGCGGCGGCCTCGTCTCTACAGATTTGGATGCAAGCCAAATCACCGTGAATCTCTCGCCTGCTAATGGCGGTGACGGTGGTGACATTACGTTCACCCAAAACGGTAATATCGTTACCACCGGCGAAAACGCGATTGGTGTTGTGGCGCAGTCGCTCGGCGGTGGCGGTGGCATGGTGGATTCGGTCTTCCGTGGATCCGCGGGCGGTGCCGGGGCCGGTGGCACCATCGACATGGCGCTGAACGGCAATATCCTGTCCGTGGGCGAAGGCAGCATCGGCGTTCTGGCCCAATCCGAGGGGCGCGACGGAGCGGGTGCAATCACACTTGGCTTCGATGGCGTCGTCATGGGCGGGACCGGGCAAGCAGACGCAATTGCATCAATCGTTGTGGACGGCGGCGCGAACAACGCGCTGACTTTGTCCAAGGACACAGTGCTTCTCGCCGGGAATAACCAGTTGGTGAACGGCGGAAACGGCAATGAACAGATTTCGTTGGCGGGTAAGGCACTGGGCAATCTGGACCTTGGCGCGGGTACCAACGGTCTGACCGTCGAGGAACAGGGCGCCTTTTATGCGCTGGACACGATCAATCTGGGCGCTTCTGGGTTGATGCAAGTGAATGGCGACTTTGTTTTGGGGGCGAACTGGGGTCTGAATACGGACATGACGCCGACTGTTAAGTCGGGTGACTTTGTCTTTACCGGTAACGTCAGCCAAACCACGAACCTGACGGGAAGCCTAGCCTTTGGTGCGACGGCATCCTCGACCTTCGACGTATATTTCCTCACCACGGGTGCATCGGGTGGCAATAGCGATCTGGTTAATGTCAGTGGCAATGCCACAATGGGCGGCACAGTGACACCACAGCTCAATACGCTTCAACGGGCGTTACCTCTAGTCATCGTCAACCCAAGTGGGACAGCTGCGGATGCGGGTACGACGATTCAGGACACAGTAGTGTTGGATTACTCGATTGGCTTGAACGGCTCGACATCGGACGGCAGTTCGATTGATCTGGTGATAACTCCGGACTATTCGACTGCGAACATGAACGCGAACGAGGCGGCCGTTGGTGACTACATCAACCAGGTGCTGAACGGGCAGGGTTCCGCTGCGCAAGGTGAGTTGTTCGCCCTGATCGGGAACATGACCTCCGAAGCTGACGTCATCGCGGCAATCGGTGCATTCACTGTGGCCGACTACGCTGCGGATGCAGTTGATGCCTACTACGGCAACCGGGTATTCGCAGACGCACTGCATAATTGCGAGCGGTTTACCGATTACCAAGCCGGAGACGATCCACGCAATTGTGTCTGGTTCTCCGGAGGAAGGTCTTTCTACGACCGCGAGCAGACTGGTATCTACGATGAGTTGGACATCAACAATACCAACCTGTCTGCCGGTGTCCGTTTGCCGGTTGGGGATGAGCTCTATGCCGGTTTCGCGTTGGGTCACGACCAAATAAGCCTTCGGAACGGATCGCAGTACAATGCGACCGGTGACCGGTTCAATCTGGGTGCTTCGCTGACCAAATACACCGGCCCGTGGGAGTTCGCGGCCATGCTGTCAGCCGGTTGGTCAGACTATGACTCCGACCGGTCCGGTGGGATCAGTGGTGTGCTGCCCAACGGAAACGTGGTTAACACCGTTGGCGTCAGTTCGATCAAGCACAAGATGAACCAGCAGAACCTGCGGTTGAGTTTTGCCTATGATCACAGATTTGCCGGTGGCACTTCCTATCTGCGACCCGAGATCGCTGTTGACGCCACCCGTCTGGCAACAGAAAGCAACGGTGATGCAACTCTTTCGGGGATCGTCCTGCAGGATGATAGCGAGATGATCTACTCCCTGACCCCATCGCTTGAGATCGGGACGGAACAGATTCTCAGCGCCTCTCAAAAGCTACGCGTAAGCTTCCGCGCCGGCGCCATCATCTCGTCGAACGACACAGTATCAGTAAGCGCCGGTTTTGCAGGTGCAAGCGCAGCTGATGGTGGGTTTACGAATACCAGCTTTATCGGAGACGCCCATGGGCTGGTTTCGGCGCGATTGGGGCTGTATGCGTTGGATGACAGCAGCTTTATCAATCTGAGCCTGGACCATATGTTCGGGGACTCAACCAAGGCTCTCCAGGTTGGTCTGGGCCTTGGGCTACAATTTTGAGCAATGAGGGACGGCAGTATGAAAATTTGGCTTGGTGCGCTAGGAATCTCACTGGGTTTGACACATCCTCTTGCCGCGCAAGAGAACGGCACACTCCCGTGGTCGGTAAATTGTGGAAATCCGGGCAACGGAACCGAGCTGGTCTGTGAAATGACCCAGAGTATTGTTTTGACCGAAAACAATCAGAGGCTTACCTCCGTTTCGTTCGTGAAGCCTGCGGGAAAAGATGAAACCGAAGCCGTGCTGACCTTGCCGTTTGGTCTTCTGTTTTCCGAGGGGGTGATCGCAAAGGTCGATGACGTCGAAGTCGCGCGTCTGGAGTTTCTGACCTGCGAGGCTCAAGGCTGCTTTGTTCGTTCCGCTGTCTCAACAGAGTGGATGTCTGCGATGCGGGTCGGTAAGCAATTTACGATCGAAAGTAAAAACACAGCAAGAGATCCAATCTCCTTTGGTTTCGATCTGACGGGATTCAGCAAGGTATCAGATATTCTGCCGTAACGACTGTTTTTTGCATACAGACATCTGTCTGGTGCTGGTCATCGAAATCGGACCCTTGATCGTGCCGGGCATGGAACATTGATCGAACGAAGGCCGCCATAATCGTACCGGGAGCAGCCATACCCCACAAACGCCATTCCAAATCATGATCAAGGGCAAGAGATCTGGAAGGAAAAGTTCCTGTACCAAACTTGACCGGACAGACACTGCCGGAAAAACAGCCAACGGTCAGATCACATAGGAACCGCTACAATTGAAGTTGCCAACATAGTTCTAAAACGCCAGTTACCCTAGCAATTCAACAACCGGATTTCGGGTGTTGGCCGAGATTGCGGGATAGGTGTGCCCTCTAAGAAGCCGACTTTGTTCACTCAAAAAACTCGCGGTACAATCGCTGATCCTGCGTTTCACACAGCGCTTGATTATTCACGCAGGGCGCGATCTTTGATCTTAATTACGGGTTGCAAAAGGTAGTCTAGAACCGTTTTCTTGCCTGATAAGATATCCACTTCCGCAATCATCCCCGGGATGATCTCGACGGCTACGCCGCTTCCGTCCAAAATAGCGTGACGTGTCTGGATTTCGATGACAAAGACCTCTTCATCATTGCGTTCGGGCCTTGTCACCGTGTTGGCGCCTATGCGGGTGATCTCACCGTCCAGCGCGCCGTAACGCGCAAAATCATAGGCCGTAATTTTCACCTTAACGGGCTGGCCTGCGTGTAGAAACGCGATATCTTCGGGGCGAACATAGGCCTCGACCAGAAGCCTGTCGTCCAATGGAACAATCTCGATCAGTTCTTCACCGCTGCGTGCCAAACTGCCAATCGTTGTCCGGTGAACGCGATTTATGATTCCACGCACTGGTGATCTGATCTGTGCGCGATCCGCGCGGTCTTGCAAGGCCGGTAAGGACGGCCGAAGTGCCGCGAGTTCGGCTGTCGAGACCGCAAGGTCGGTGAGCGCTGCGCTCCGGAACCTGCTATGTGCGGCTTGAATACGATCGTCGATTTCTTTCAGTCCGGTTTTCAACCTGTTGGTCACTGCAACTGCACGGACCTTGCGACCCTCCCATTCAGCGGAACTGCGGCGCAGCGACAAAAGCGTTGTCGCAGGCTCCATCCGTTTTTCCACCAAGGGGGTAATGATGGCGCGTTCTTCGGCCAGAATCCCAAGCGTCTCTTCGGCTGTCACCTGGTCTACCAGCCCTTCCTCATACTCGCGCTGGCGCTGCTCACGTTGTCGCTCCAGAATTGCAATTTCAGCGGCCAGTTCCGCCTGACGGCCCTGATACAAAGCAGTTTCGGATCTGACCACTTCTGGCGCGCCTTCAATGAGCATTTTTGAGAAAGTAAGCTGCGTGCCGTCAATCTCTGCCTGCAATCGTTGGGCACGAGCCGTCAATCCAAATGCGCGCTGTTGTTCCTGGCTCAACTGACTGTCGATCTGCGTTGTGTCGAACTCCATTAACAGCGTTCCCTTGTCGACAACCAGCCCATCCGCGACGTGCAAGTATTGTAATACTCCGGGTTCTGTTGCCTCAATCAGCTGCACGTCCGCCGACGGCACAATCCGGCCATCCACGCGGGTCACGTCGTCGAGTTCCGTCATGTAGGCCCAAAGCCCGGCGGAGACGAGGCAGGCAAGGATAACAAGCAACAGGAGAGATCCCCCCAACGGAGATTTCCCCCGCATTTCTCTTGCCATCATGGCAAGGTCAGGATGCCGCGACATTCAGATGCCTCCCTGTTGCGCGCGCGCGCTGGGTCAGCATGCTTTTTGGACCGTCTGCGCCGACCCGGCCGCGTTCGACCACAATGACCCTGTCGACCAGATCAAGCAGGCTGGTCCGATGTGTGACGATAACCATTGTGGTGTCTTTGGTTTCTTGTTTCAGACGCTTGATAACCTCGGCTTCGGTCTTCACATCCATTGCACTGGTCGGTTCATCCAACAACAACACTGGTGGGCGTCCAATCAGCGCGCGGGCCAGCGCGATGGCTTGACGCTGGCCGCCCGATATTCCTTCGCCACGTTCTGCCAGTTGTTGGTCATAGCCGTTGGGGCAATGCGCGATAAAATCTTCAACCCCGGCCACGTGGCCCGCTCTGATCAAATCTTGATCCATGGGCCGGATCGCACCGCTGGCAATGTTTTCGCGAATTGAGCCGGAAAAAAGCCAAACGTCCTGCAAAACTGAACCGACATTGCGACGTAAGTCGCCGGGGTCAATCTGACGGATATCGACCCCATCCAGCATTACCGAACCGGTCTTCGGCTCGAATAAACCGAGCATCAAACGCGCGATGGTGCTTTTCCCGGATCCGATCGCGCCCAGAATGGCAACTTTTTCACCCGGTTCTATGTCGAATGAGACACCTGAAAGGGCATCATCGGCTTGTTCAGGATAGGCAAAATGCACATCTTTGAAAGAAATGCGGCCTTTTGCATGTGGTCGACTGATCCAGTTGCGTCCTTCCGGCCGCTCATTTTCCGCCTGCATCAAAGCGTTCAGATTGCGATACGCGCTGCGCGCCTGGTTCACACGTGTGAGTGTCTGGGCAAGCTGCCCCAGTGGCGCCAGCGCGCGTCCAGTCAGCATTACAGACGCAATTAACGCACCCATACTTGCCTGCCCTTCAGTGATCAGGAACACGCCGAAGAAAACAATCAGGACCTGCGCCGCCTGTTGCGTGAATCCTGTCAGGTTCAATGCGAATTGGGTAACTGTCCGGCTGCGGATTCCATGAGAGGACTGCCGCTCGATAGCATCTTCCCATCGCGCCCGCATTTGTTTTGCCGCTGCGGTTGTTTTGATGGTTTCAAGACCGGAAACGGTCTCGACCAGTACGGATTGTTTTGACTGACCGTCCGCAAAACTTTTTTCGGCCAAGCGCGATAACATTGGTTGCACTGCCAGGCCCGCAATCAAAACAATCGGAACGGCAAGGGCAGGTATCAGCGCCAGAGGTCCACCAACGAGGTGAATGACCAGTATAAAGAGGGCGATGAAGGGCAGGTCCACGAGGGCGACCAGAGTTGCCGATGTAAAAAACTCGCGCAGAGTTTCAAATTCGCGGATCGTGCTGGCCATAGCACCGGTCGATCCGGTCCGCGATTTCATTTTGATATTCAAAACCTGGTCAAAAACGCGCCGCCCCATAAACATGTCGGCCTTTTGCCCGGCCCGATCAATAAAGCCAGCGCGCAAGAGTTTGAGGGCGAAATCGAAAGAAAGGGCAAGACCAACCCCTGCGGTCAGTGCGATAAGGGATTCCGTCGCCTCATTCGGAAGAACCCTGTCATAGACGACCATGATGAAAACGGATGTGGAAAGACCCAAAAAATTCGCTACCGCCGCGGCAAGCACCACTTGCGCATAGGACCAGCGGTTTGCCAACATGGCCGACCAAAACCAATGCCCGGATGCGGTCCTGTTTCGACCTGGTGTTTCCTCATTGTGGCTGCGCCGAAACAAAAGTGTGTAGCTGGTGTAGCTTTTCCCTAAAACTGTTTCTTCAACCTCTCCGATGCCTTCCCCCATCTCAGGGTCGAAAATCAGAAAACGGCCGCTCTTGGTACGCCCGTGAAATACAACTGCTTTATTGTCGTCCAACAGAAAAATTGCTGGGACCAGTGTGTCATCGAAATCCGCAAGTTTTCGCGACCCAAATCCCGCCTGCAACCCGGCATGGCGTGCCACTTCGAGTGCATCGCGCTGGGTCAAATGGCTTGCGGTGCCGGATTGCGCAGCGTGAACCGCCCCAACCGTGATTGAGCGACCAAGATGCGAGGCGACGTGCAGCAGGCAAATTTCCAACGGAGAAAGCTCTTGTTTAGGTGCCAAAGGGTTCAACGCGGCCATGAATCTTCACCTGTGTTTGCAATCGAAATGCCGAGGTAATCCAGAATGTCCCCAGTCAGGCTGAGGGCAGCGTAGTTTGTGAGGAAGAAGCTTTGTTCCGCCAAAATCAGCCTTTGCTGCGCGTTCACATAGTCTCGCTGTGCATCCAGTATCTCGACCAAGCTGCGTCGGCCGATAGTGAATTGGGCCCGCGCAGCTTCCACGCTTTCGGCGTTGGCCTGGGCAGCTAAACGAGCCGCTTGCAGGCGAACCGCGCCTGCGTCCTGATCTGACCGGATGAACTCTAATTCGCGGCGGATTTCTCGAATTAACGTCTCACGGGCGAATTCGGCCTCTTTCACCTGAGCTTGGGCAGCAGCTATGGCAGCCTTACGTCGACCGGTGCTGTCCAGTTCATAGTTTACGGACAGGTCGACACCGAAATTAGCATCATTGCTGTAATCGCGATCTGCAAAAGTCGCGATTTCTACACCTGGTTGTCGCCGCGCAATGGCTGCAGTTTGCTCGGCCTTTGCAGCGATCAAAGCGGCATTCGCACGTCGTACTTGTGGGCTGTCCAAAACGATTTGCGAATCCGTTCTGGCCAATTTGGGCGCAGCGACCGGAGCGGTAAGTGCCCCCGGTGGGCGTCCGAAGACTTCTTGGTACTGCGCCTCCGCCCTGTCTGTCCGAGCCTCTGCATCGGCAAGCTGCGTTTGCGCGTCTGCCATGCGCGAGCGTGCGGTCAAAACGTCTGCATTTGAGCCCACGCCCTGCGTGCTGCGTTCGGTGATCTGGCGCACGATCTCAGCGTGTACCTCAACATTCTGGGCTGAGATTTCCAGGATCTTGCGTCGATCAAGGACCACAACATACGCTTCGATTGCGGCAAGGGCCAGCGCCGCTGCGGTTTGCAGTTGACTGCCCCGGCTTTCGAGGACGCGAGCCTGAGCCGCAGCCAGTTCGCCCGACGCAGCGCCTCCGTCATAGACGAGTTGCGAAACGCGCAGATACGGGGTGAAGTCTGCAATATCGGAATTCACATGCTGTGATCGCGCATTGATTCCCATTGATACGCGAGGAAGGAAAGCACTCTTGGCCGCATTTTCGTCAGCGTCTGCGATTTCCAGTCGTGTCGCGCTTTGTGCGAGGTTTGGGTTGGTTTCGACAGCCGCCCGCACCCGTTGACCAAACTCGCTTTGCGTCAGACGTGGAAGGGGGGGGTGCGCGCCAGCCCCGACAGAACCTGCTGACAGAGAAACCTCTACGCCCGTAAGGTCGGGTGGCGGTGCGCAAGCCGCCATCAAAGGAATACACAGACAGGCAAGATATTTTAGGCCAGAGTTGCAGGAGATCAGAGGCATTTTCACACCTCACCAGCCATTAAAAGTTCGTCATTTTGCGCGTGTGCCATGGCGGTAAGGAAACGCGAAATGTCTGAATTTTCGGTATATTGGTTTTGAAGTTTTGGCTTCGCCAGCTGCTCTTGCGCCTGCGACAGCCAAGAAATGTGTGAAAGTGATACTTGATGGGCGTGCAGCAATTGAATTGCACCGACATCGAACAATGCAAGTTTCTCTGTCTGCGAAAGAGCCTTCAAGCGTCGGACATCCAGGACCAGATACCCTGCCGGCAGCGCGACGTCATCGTAGCTTGCCATTTGTTCAAAAAGACCCATCCCTTGAATGACGTTACACACGGACCGAATGTCCTTGGCCGAGGCCTCTCGTGCTTGAAAAAATCTGAGGACGTTCGAAAGCTCAACGGTCAACTCACCAGCATCGGTAAAGAACGGTTCGTCCTTCGGAGCATCGGTGACCAGACCAGAAGATTCATCGATCAGAAGTTGCGGATCACAACCCGTTTTACTCGGCAAACCCGCTTGAAATGGCGGGCACCGCAACGCGGACGGAATGTAGGCGGCCAACCAACGCCCTTCGTCGGACACAAAAGGGGTTGGCGCGTCCGGATTCAATGACATTAGCGCTACAGGTTCAATTTCCCCCCTGGTTTCGCGAAACATTACCGGATACGCGGCCGCGACGAGCAGAATTTCTTTCTCGACAATCGAGCAAGCCTGCTGGGTTTCCGCAAAGTGGTAAGATGAAAAACGCTTCCAGTATTTGTCACCGTGCCGCTCATATGTGACTGGAAACAGGCCGTTCTCTGCCATGTTTGATCCTTTGGTGTATGGAGTGGCTGCCGGTTGAAAAGCCGGCAGTCCGTGTTTTGATCAAGCCGTTGCTCCGGTCGGGTCGGCGATCAGGATATTGTCCGCGCTCAGACCGCTCAGATCGTCTAACCCTGAGAAATGCGCCATGGTTTCAACAGTGGCTGCAGTCGGTGCTGAATAGTCCACTTTGACAAGAACGCCGTCGTCTCCATCTGTCGCGAGTACGTAGATCTCGTCACCCGCCTGAAGTCCCGTCAAACTTTCGACAGCAGTTTCAATTGTATTGGTCGACAGGTCGGCCAGAACTGTGGTCAAGCCGATGACGCCCGTGTTGGCACCAACCGCGCCGCCTATGTTTAATGTCTCAACGCCCGTGCCATCGCCGCGCAAGGTAGAGTAGTCGAGGCCACTGAACATCAACGCATCTGCCACATCCGCTGCCGCTCCGAGTGAAAAGCCGGTGATCGTGTCTACCCCGTTTGCCGCAGGGGCGGCTTCGAACACAACGACGTCGCGACCCGCGTCCGAGACATTGATGGCGTCGTCGCCGTCCTGACCACGAACAAAGCTGTCCACATCGCTGGCGACCAAAGTGTCATTTCCATCAGTGCCGAATACGACGGTCGTCGGCCCCCCATCCGGGGTGGTAAGCGACAGTTCAACCGGTTTGCTGGGGTCCTGAACGGTCATGGTGAATGTCACCAACGGTTGGTTCAGATCCGTAAAGCTGGTCGCGACACCTGCAAAGTTGACCACGGAGCCCCCAACTGGGTTGGACAGATACAGACCGAAAGCCCCGTTCCCAACATCGGATCCGGCGTCGAAGGTCACAACTGACGGATCAAATCCCAACTCGATCGTCATCGCTAGCCCGCTGGAAACGTCGCGGTCAGCGTCTGCGAAGATTTGGTACGTGATAGTCGAACCACTCTGATCCGCTTCTGCAATGACATATGCGCCCGGTACATGCGCAGTCGCCTCACCGGTTGCCGGTAAAGGATCAGGGCCGCCCGAAACCGTGGCCTGAGCCTGAAAGTTCAGGTCATCACCTGCTGAAATACCTGTGAAATCTGACGCTGGAACTGCAAGCGACCAGGTGCCATCGGCTGCGACAGTTGCGGTACCGACCGAGTTACTGTTGAGTGTTACATTCACCGCTTGGCCAGCGGCGAGGCCAACGGATGTTCCAGATACAACAATGCCAGAACTCTGCGCGTCGCCGAGTGAAACTGAGTTTTTAGTCCCTATAGAATTCAGGTCTAACAGCGGTCGGAAATCCGTAGCGAGCGTTGTGGTAGCTGGACTGGCGCTATTGCCGGCCAGGTCACTGACCGTTGCCGAAATGGGGAAATTTGTACTGTCCGCCAATCCGGAAAGATCTGCCGCGGGTACGGTGACCGACCAAGTGCCACCAGTGGCGACACCCGTATACGATTGGCCATCCAACGTGACAGTGACTGTTTGCCCTTCTTCCGCCGATGTCGCCCCTGAGATGGACAGATCGCCTCCCCTTTCGGAGACATCCAGAACCGATCCGACAGCCAATGGGTTGATCGTCACAGTCGGTGCTGTGAAGTCTGTTCTAAACCCAGCACTCGCGCTGGCGCTGTTTCCAGCCGTGTCTGAGACCGACGCATGCACACTGTAAATTTCATCGTCTTGCAGGCCATTTAGACCGGCCGCCGGCGAAACCAACGTCCAGGTGCCGCTACTGACCGTAGTGGTATTGCTCAGGTCAATAGTGCCATCCGCTCTGACGATTTCCACGGTTATGGTGGTGCCGTCAGGGGCATCCGATGTGCCTGAGACCGTCAGATCCGTGCCGCGTTCCGCCAAGTTCATGATCGGGCCGTCGGACAAATTGGTGATGGTGATGGCATGAGGTGAGAAGTCAGTGTCAAAGCTGCCGGTTGCCTGCAGCGCTGGGTTTCCGGCGGCATCTGTCACGTCTGCAGTCACCGGGATTGTTGCGCCATCGGACAGTGCCGTCAAATCTGCCGCCGGCACAGTCGCGCTCCAGACGCCACCAGAGACGGTGCCAGTATGATCCTGGCCGTTTAACGATACGGTTACGGTCTGTCCGTCCTCTGCATCAGTTGACCCGGTGATTGTCAGGTCCGTATCACGCTCAGCGGCATTCAGGACAGCACCATCAGAGAATCCGTCGATGGTCAGGGTCGGGGCGGTGACATCCTTGGATACGGGTGCATTCGCCTGATTGGCTGCGAGTCCGTCCGCATTGGATACATCTGCGGTGATGGTGAACGCGCCCCCGTCTGCCAATGCTCCAAGGTCGGCCGCAGGGATGGTCACTGACCAGCTGTCGCCGGATACTGCGCCGGTGTAACTCTGGCTGTCCAACATGACTGTGACCTGTTGGCCGTCCTCTACGTTCCCGGTAATTCCCGAAACCGTTAAATCCGAACCAACGTCTAAGGTGTTTAAGGCGGACCCAACCGACAGGGGCGATATAGAAACTGCGGGGCCAGTCAGATCCACCGGAACCGAAGCCGTAGCCGGAACCGAACTGTTTCCTGCTTCATCGCTGACAACGACCCTTACCGACACAGGAGTACCTGAGGGCAGACTTGCAAGATCAGCGGATGGAATAGTGACGCTCCAACTACCGTCAGAGGCGGTCGTCGAATAGGATTGCCCCCCAAATTCGACCATAACTGTCCGGCCATCAGCTGCTGTTGTCGATCCGCTCAGCTCCATATCGTTCTGAACGTCGACCAATTCGATTTTGTCGACGGGGAGAGGATCCAAGGTTACGGTCGGTGCCGTAAAGTCTGTCTCAATGCTGTCACTGATCTGTGCTGCCGGGTTCCCCGCCATATCTGAAACATCTGCGGTCAACACAATGGTTTCCCCATCCGGCAACGCGGCAAGATCGCTGGCAGGCACGGCGACGACCCATTGCCCATCGGCTACGGTGCCTGAGTATGTGCCTCCATTCAGAGTGACCGTCACGGTTTGACCGTTTTCCGCGTTTGTCGTTCCGGAGACGGTCAGATCCGTTGCGCTTTCCGCAGCATTTATGACCGTACCGTCCGACAAACCGGAAATTGTCAGAGTAGGGGGGATTGTGTCGATGTTGTAAGATACGGTCTCGACCGAAAGTTCTTGCCCGCCGCTGTCCAAGTGGCGAACCGTGACGTTCTGAACACCTTGTGGCAGACTGGCCGCTTCGACAGCTGTCAGCGAAATGCTCCAACTTCCATCGGGATTGAGTGGCACGGACTTGACCAAAGACCCGATCGAAAGTTCTACTGTTTCGGTTCCATCCGGGACCCTGATATTCGCCTCTGTGCTGCTGAGCGCAGTGGATTGTGCTTGCGCGAGGTTCAAAACCTGAGGTGGTGCCTGCGGCGAGGGGTGAAAATCACCATCGTCTCCACCACCCCCGCCGCCGGCACCCGCCGCGGCGGCGCCAGCCAGGCCCAATCCGCCCAATGCAGCGCCGACGCCACCAATGCCGCCGCCCGCCGCAGCGGCACCACCTGCTTCGGCGGCCAGACTGAATTGCGCAATTTCGCTCACGGCATTTTCGGCGATCATGATCGCGCCACTGTCCAGAACCTGAACGTCTTCCGCGGCGACAATCATCGTACTGCCATCAATCATCTTCAGCAGAACATCCCCGTTTTTCAGCAGCTTCACTGACTGTACGCCGGGAATCGTTTCTGCAAACTGATAGGCGTAAAGCTCTTCTATTGTTGCCTGCGCCAAGGCGGGTAGCGCCATGAGCGTCGAACCAAGCCCCCCGGCAATACCGCGCCCAACCCAGCGTCGCATTTTGCCATCAATCCACCGGCGAATGTGGTCCCTGCGACCATTGTCTGATCCGGGTTCTGCAGTTTTGGCTTTGGGATCATGTTCTTTGGTCATCTTACCCTCACATGTGATGTCTGTGTCCGCCTGGGTGGGCCAGGTTTTGTTCATCAGTCTTTCGCGTTTGTGACTCATGCGGTCGGACCAGGAAAAATTGTGTTAAACTGAAACCGAACTCCTCGTTTTCACCACAATTCCGCTTTGGTGTCGGGCCGGGCATCGGATCATCCTGCAGTCATTGCCAAGTTTGGCGTGGGGTGATTTGGTATGATGCTTCAGTTCGAAAGCGTGGTTGCAACAGGGAGCGCAGCGCTCGATTCAGGTATCCGTGATACGGCTTTAAAAACGTTTAACGGGACCACGTATCTGTACAGTTTGACCGGCCCCGGCGGCGGTGTTGCTGTTTGGAAGCTTGTCGATGGCGCGGTTCCGCAACTGGTCGATACCGAGTATTTCAGCGGTTCGATCACGTTTCAGGTGGGCCGCACGGGGACTCCGGTTTCGTTTGGTGGCAGTGATCAGCTCGTATTGGATATCGACACGGCAAATGGGCTGGTGGGGTATGATTTGAACCCGGATGGGACCGTTAGATCCTTGCGGGAAACCGGGATATTGACCGGCGGCGGTGACATTTCGGCCTTGGTGAAACTGTCGACCGGGTCCGGCGATCTGCTGATGATGGCGCATGAAGATACCGGGCGGATTGTCACTTATACCGTGAATGGGGACGGCACGTTGACGTCCTTGGGCGTGATCGTGGCACGATCTGATTCGATGCAGTCATTGAGCATTGGCGCAGACAACTTTGTTATTGCGGCCGACGGGGCCAGCAACACTGTCTCGACCTACAGGGTTGATGGGGGAACCGCTGCCATAACAGCGGTAGACAACAGCGAGGCCCTGACGACTTTGGGAATCGCGACGCCCACCGCGGTCGAAGTGATACAGGCATATGGCAAGTCCTGGGTGGTGGTCGCGGGGGCTGAAAGCAATTCTCTCAGTGTCATGGAACTAGCCGCCGATGGCCGTCTAATCCCAACCGATCATGTCCTGGATTCGCTGCACACACGGTTCGAGTCGGTTCAGGACCTTGCAGTGGTTGAGGTCAATGGGCATGTGTTCGTTGTCGCGGGCGGTGGCGATGATGGAATAACCTTGTTCGCCATGACGCCCGGCGGACAATTGGTGCATTTGGACAGTTTTGCCGATACGCTCCAAAGCGGTTTGCAGAATGTGGAGTCGTTCAGCGTCGCTCAGGTCGGTGATGAGTTGCAGATTTTGGTCGCGTCGCAACTGGATGCGGGGCTGACCCAACTTACGGTGGATGTCGCGGATCTGGGCGTCGTGCGTAGTGGCCTGGGAACCGTTAACGGAACCGCCGGTAACGATATGCTCAGCGGCAATATCCTTCCAACGACCCTTATTGGTGGGGCAGGGGATGACATATTGATTGCCGGTTCGGCCGAGACCACGGTGACCGGTGGATCCGGTGCAGACATCTTTGTCATGCAATACGGAGCGGAAACCACCACGATCACGGACTTTCAGGCTGGTATCGACCGGTTGGACATGTTCGATTATCCGCTGCTCAGAACGCCTGGACAGTTGACTTTTACCGTGACGGCGCAAGGCGCCCGGATTGAATACTTCAATGAGACAATATACGTGAATTCCGCCTCAGGTGGTCCGCTAACCAGCGCTCAGGTGTTTGGCGCGGGTTTTGGCGGCCCCGATCACATTCCCGTCGATTTCGGCGATTTCGGGGGGCTTGAGCCGGGCAGTTCCGATGGGGTTTTAGGGGATGTCTCAATCAATTCAGAAACCGCCAACCCCAGCCTCAGTGACGCTGAAATCAGCTTCACCCCAAATGGCGGAGCCACAGTCAGTGCTCGTGCAGACAGCAATGGGCGGTTCGATTTGAATTTACCGTCTGGCACTTTCGAGGGTGAATTCGACGTCATCAAGACCTATTCTACCGCGAGCAAGGACATCAACGCATTGGACGCGCTGCAGGTTTTGCGGATCTCGGTCGGTCTGGACCCGACATGGGGGCCAGCCTCGCCGGAAAATTTGATCGCGGCAGATTTCAACCGGGATGGTTCGGTGAATGCGCTCGATGCATTGTCGATTCTGCAAGTGGCGGTCGGACAGCCCACTGCCGTTCGCCCGGAATGGGTTTTCATCGACAGTGACGCGGACCTTTCAGGGATCACGCGCACCGACGTTTCTTATGATACCGGGGCAAATGTGGTGGCTGTGGATAGCGTGATTGCCTCCGACATGACCTCGATCCTGCTGGGCAACCTCGAAGCGCCTTAGTGCGACCGGGCGGTCACTCTCGGAACGCCCGGTTGAAGTAATCTGCCAGTGGTTTGACCAAATAAGACATTGGCGTACGTTCGTCCGTCTTGATCAACGTTTCCACTGGCATACCGGGCAGCAGTTCCTGCCCTTTCAGACGATCAACTTGCCCGTCTTGTGGAACGACTTCGGCGCGATAGAACGTTTGGCCGGTGTTTTCGTCGGTAAACGTATCAGCCGAGACATTCATAACCTGTCCGTCAATTTCAGGCGTTTCACGCTGATTGAACGCGGGAAACCGCAACAAAACGGGCTGGCCAACATGCAACTGGTCCACGTGAATTGCATCGACGCGCGCGGCGACGACCAGGGGCGTATCCTGCGGTACCAGATACATCATAGGTTCCGCGGGTTGGATCACGGACTGCAGCGCAAAGACCTGACTGCCGTACACCGTTCCCGAAACTGGGGCGCGGATATCCAGTCGCGAAAGGCGGGTGTCCAGCGACAGACGGCGCTCGGCCAATTCGGCAATCTGGGACTGAATATCACGCAGGGTCGTTATGGCTTCTTCTCGCCGTGTTGCTTCAAGCTCAAGGATCGAGATTTCGGTCGCTGATATCTGGCCTCCTAGGCGCGCGGCGGCAGCTTCCAACCGACCGATATCCCCTGTGAGGCTGGCCTCTTCACGCTGTAGGGCCGAAACACGGCTGGCCTGGGTAAGGCCGCGCTGAAGCAAGCTTTGCTGATCGTCCAGTTCGGTTTGGATCAATTCAACCTGACGCCGCAGCGAGACAAGCTGCGCTTCGGTACCGTCGATTTCACTTTCGATTTGAACGGTCTGTTTGCCCAGTTGCTCAGTTTGCTGGTCCAATGTATTCAATCGCGCCTCAAACAGGCGTTGCTGACCGGCGATCAGATCAGGGTCTATGTTTTCCTGTTGCTGAATCTCAGCCAACCGGGTGGCCAAAGCTTCGGCATTTGCGCCATCGCGCTCGACTTCCAAACGGGCCCGGCGGGCCAGCAGTTCGAACAGCTGGGCTTCGACAATGGTCTTCTCGGACGACAGAAACGTATCATCCAACCGCAATAGTAATTCGCCGCTGGTGACGGCATCGCCATCGCGCACATAGATCTCACCAACAACGCCGCCGTCGGGGTGTTCAATCACCTGACGGTTGCTTTCGACCTCGATAATGCCCTGAGAGATAATGGCCCCGGCCAAACGCGTGTTGACTGCCCAAACACCCAAACCGCCAACAAGGATGCCAAGGGCCGCAAATCCGACCAGGGCAGGGATGGTAATGCGCCATACGGGGCGCTGTTTATTTGTTTTGTCCTGCATCAGTTGCCAGCCTTGCTGAGGTTGCGCTTGATCGATCCGGCGTTTTGAACGACTGCACCCAAAACCTCATCCCTTGGGCCGGATTTGACAACCTGCCCCCGTTCGACCACCGCAAGATCATCACATTCCGAGATCGCTTGGGGACGGTGAGTCATAATGATCGTAGACTTTCCTGCGGCCTTAAGATCGCGGACAGCGGCGTTCAGCGCCTCGGTTCCATCGGCATCCAACGCCGAGTTCGGTTCGTCCAGAATCAACAAAACGGGGTCTCCGTACAATGCGCGCGAGAGCGCGATCCGCTGCTTCTGACCGCCTGACAGCTGACTGTCATTGCCTTCCAGAATGGTATCGTAGCCTTTTTCCAGCGTCAGAATCAGCTCATGCGCATTGGCTTTTTTGGCGGCCGCTACAACGGCTTCCGGGTTTGGGTCTTCCGACATACGCGCGATGTTTTCGGCGACAGTTCCGTTGAACAACGTAACTTCTTGCGGAAGGTATCCGATATGTTGGCCCAGATCAGTTGGATCGTACTGATCCAGCGTTGCGCCTCCCAGACGGATCTCGCCTGCTGCAGGACGCCAAATACCCAGAAGCGCCTTGGCCAAAGTGGACTTTCCTGACCCGCTTTTTCCGATTACACCAAGTGCCCGCCCGGGCTCGAGGTTCAATGAGACGTTGCGGAGGGTTGGAGTATTCGCTCCAGGCGGGATGACCGTCAGACCCTTGGCCTTCAACCGGGCTTGGGGCACAGGCAGCTTGGTGCGCTGTTTTTCGGGCGGCGTGGCATCCAGAAACTGGCTCAACGAGTTCCACGCGGTTCGGGCGCGTTCAACGACAGCCCATTGCCCAACAACCTGCTCGACGGGTGCCAAAGCACGACCCAGCAGGATCGAACCTGCGATCATCGCGCCGGGGGTCAATTCATTGCGCAGAACAAGCAAAGCCCCAAGCGCCAGCATTGCAGATTGCAAAAACAGCCGCAGCGATTTCGTCACTGACGTAAAGCTGCCGGTCCAGTCACTGGCGGCGATTGTTTGTTGCAAGGCGTCTGTTCGTTGACGCTGCCATCTACGCGTGATGTCCTCTTGCATGCCTTGCGAGTGTACGACCTCGGCTGCCTGTCGGGCATGTTCGGAAAAGATGTTGGCTTTTGCCGACGCTGATTGAGCCAAGGCGACCTTGCGACGAGTCAGTATTTGGTTCAGCAACGCGATCACAACTAAAAGCGAGCCACCACCAACGGCCAGCCAGCCCAGAAGAGGATGGAACAGAAAAATTGCCGCGATAAAGATAGGCGTCCAAGGGATGTCCATGACGGCCAGCAGAACTGGAGAAGAACACAGGTTTTGGATGGACTCCAGATCCCGCAACGCTGTTGCGGGTGCAGCCCGCGCGCGGGGGTGTAGAGATCGGCGCAGGGTCGCATCAAAGACGCGTTCGTCCAACTGCGATTGAAACCGTGCGCCGAAACGCGCCACGATTCGACCCCGCGCGAAATCGAGCATGGCCATAAGGCCGTACAAAAGTGCCACCAGCAGAAACAGCGCAGCCAAAGTCTCGACCGCTCGGGACCCAAGAACGCGATCATAGACCTGCAACATGAACAAAGGTCCGGTCAACATCAACAAGTTGACGAAGATGCTGAACAAAAACGCAAGCGCCAGGAATGTGATCCCCTGGTTGCGCGCAGATTGCATTTCACGTCTTGGCTGTGCTGCCATGTGGTTCTTAATATTCACGAACGAAGCTTCTCGTTTTTGTTGCGCAGGTTTCGAATGGGCTAGTATTTGCGCGCATCCTAGACTGATGTCCCAATAGTGGAAATACATCTCGTTGCAGATTGTCCATATACCGCCGACCAAGATCGCAATCGGTGTTTTGGCAATGACTTATCGACATCTGACTTGCGCGTTGACTGAAGTGATACTCTCTGTAATTCTACGTAGCACAATTGAGGCGAAAACCAGGTAGCAAACATCTCAGACCTTACTGCCTGTGTGATTTTTGCGGTCTCGTCCGGCCTAATCTGGCCGCTACAATAGTGTTTGCTGATCTGTTTCGCGCGACCAACAAATTGGATGGCAAGCCCTAGTTTTCAAGAGGCTTCTTGGCCGAGAGAGACGGCTATTGTGTCGCAAGCAATGGTGCAGGGAAAAGAAGGGTTGTCTTCGGTGGCGTTGATGTGGCCGACATCGTGGTGGTATTAACAAGCTGGACATGAGGGCATTCATGCCGGCGCGGTCCGGGCTACTGAATGCATGGCGGGCGACCGGTCACTAGGAACATATTGATGGCTTTCAGGAGTTTTACTCGGTTATTGAAGTGGTCGAAAACCTGTTGGTGATTGATGAAAACCGGGTTTCATGTTGTGGCGGCAGCGCCTCGGCGAATATTTGGGTACATCGGTTCCCGCCAGGCTCAGGTCGGCCATTCCGGCAAGGGAAACTAATCTGGGGACAACGGGTCACGGCGTGAACCGGCAACTGGTGGACAACGTCAAAGCCGCGGCATGCGGAAATACTTCGGCCGAGGTGTCGGAACAACGCGACGCTTTTTTCGTAACTCTGCAAAAGCCCGTTGCAGGTTTGGGTTGAGAACCGCCAGCTATGTAACCGTTTGCTACGACCAAATCGGATCTGGTCAACTGCTTTCGCCCATAACTTTGATGGCCCCCAGCAACCGCGCGATTTCCTGTTCCGTGTTGTAGTGACAAAAAGAAATGCGGATACAATCCGACAGGCCCAGCGGTGTAAGAACGTTGCCGGAATAGTGGTCAGCCTTTCGAGTATGGGTGCGAATGCCCTGTTGATTCAGTGTCTCGACCACGTCCTCGGATGCATGACTCTCGACCACGATTGACACCAGCCCTTCGCGTGCCGGGTTATCGGCGCCTGCCAGAATGGTCACGTGATCCATATCACGCAGCCCTGGCAGATTGCCGGTGCCGTTGATAGCAGTATCGGTCAAGTGGGTTTCATAGGCGTGAATGGCTCGGCCCGCAGCCTCGATCCGTTTGCGCGGCTCGGTCTCATCCGAAACTTCGCCACCGAGCCAGTCAAAATACGCTACTACGTCTGATACGGTTGCATACGATCCCGTATCGCGGGTCCCGAACTCCCACCCGGTTGCGGGTGCGTCGATCAACATGTCATGTGGCAAAGCGCTGAGTTTGTCGGAGATCCAGGCGATGCCGTATCCGTGGCGGGAAAACACTTTGTAAGGTGAAATCGCGTAGCCATCGACATTGTAGGCGTCCAGGTCCAGTTGCCCGTGGGCCGCATGCTGAATGCCGTCGACGATTATCAAACAATCCGGCGCCACAGCACGGATCGCCGCGGAAATCGCGGCTACGTCCATGCCCATGCCTGTCACGGGCGACGCATGCAGGATCGTTGCCACTGCGACATCTGGCGTTATCAGCGCAGTATAATCCTCGGCCGTAACCAATCCGGTGTCGTTGTCGTGGGGCACATTAACGTACTCCAGCGCGGCAATTTCAGCCCAGCGACGTGCTGCGCTTCGGGTGGCCGGGTGCTCGATTGATGAACCTATCACTTTTGCACCTTTGGGGGCGACCAGACACGCGGTGCGGATCATGCGAAACAGCAGCTCGGTTCCGCTTTCACCTGCGAAGAACTGCCCAGAAGATGCGTTCATGAACACGGCCAAGTCGTCTTTGGCCTTGTTGATGACGCCTTGGGTTCCCTGACCTGCAGGATTTATGCGCCCCGGATTGTCCGGGATTGCTGCATAAAAAGCCGAGGTTTCAGCGACGGATTTCAATGTCAGTGCTCCGCCCGCATTCTCAAAAAAGATGCGTTCGCCTTGAAAGGGACAGGTGCCGACATGGGCGAACCGGCCGCGGATGGCGTCGATGAGGGCAGGGTTGTCTTGGATCATAGGTTTGTCCAGTGCTAAGTCAGAGAGCGGTTCACGATCGTGCGGCAGAGCTAGGCCACCGCGATAAGGCTTTGTCCGGAAAATCGTTGACGTTTTCATCATAGATTCGGCGAACTGAATTGATCAGGCCGCATGCAGCCATCCTGTCAAGCGACAACGCGACACGATCAGGGAATATTGCAGCTATTTTAAGCTATCGCGTCTGCTTGCTATCCAGTTTGCCTCGGAAAACCAGATCTTTGGAGGATTGGGGTGCGGAGGAAGTTTTGATGACGTATTTACGATACTGCTGGCTGCGCTTGTTGCTCCAAACTGGCATGGGCACAATCTGGATGCGCTGTGGGACAGCATTGCCGGTGACATCAATGACGTAATTCCACCTTACTCTATTGAAGTGAGAGGGAAAAACGAAGTGACTGATGTGGTGGCTCTATTATTATTTTAGATGCAGTCAGTTTGAAGAAGCCAGAGCCAATCAGGTTATTGGCGTTGGCTTCAAGCTTACCTGTAGGGTGCGCTGTCTTCTGCGCAGCTGCTATTTTTGCACAAACTCAGGTTCTGGTGCCGTCCTTCTACTGGCCCGTGTTCTCGGTGGCTGACCGGGCTTACTGCCGTTGGGCTGTAACTCATCTTTTCGGAATTTGTCCTCACTTTGGGTTTTGGGGAGCTTGTTTCTGCATCTCCTTGATATGCGCCAGCACAGCCCCGAACCGCTTGTTCTCAGTGACTGCCGCGTGGGTAACACGTTGCTCCATTTCGAAGATCCGATAGGGCAGGGCCCGGCCTTCCCAGCGCACTTCAAACCGGCTAGCCTCAGCTCTTTGACGAGTCGATCCTGGAGCGTGCGGTTGGCGCGTTCAACCCGGCCTTTGGCCTGAGAGTTGTTCGCGCACAGGATCTCGATATTCAGCGCCTTTAGCGCACGGCCGAACTGGGTCATGCCAGCGCCGCCCTTGGCATCTTTGCTGGCCACACGGAACACCGTGTTTGTCGCTATAAAACGCCACCGGACGGCCATGTTTATGCAAATAGCTTTCAAGCATATCGAAATAGCTGAAGCTGCTTTCTGACTTCACAAAGCAAAGTTCCATCAAGGTGCTGGTCGCGTCATCCATGAAGACGAGAAGGGTGCAGGGGTCGCCACGATCCTCGAACTAACGGGTGATCGGAGCCGTCGACCTGGATCAACTAACCACGGCATTCCCGCTGCAGGCGCGGCTGATGGAATGTTCGGCGCTGCTTGCGAGATAGCCAGCTTCAATCTTCCACTATCCAATTGCGCAATGTCTCACGTGAAGCCGTGATGCTCAGCTAACTTCTCTGCGGCCAATGTCGGCCCGAATTCGGACTAATTCTCTTTGACCAACATCAAGGCATAATTGCACTTCGTTTGTGAATCCACCCCGGCTACAACTTCAACTCATGCAATGGACAATATGGTAGGATAAGGCGAAGCGCGCGGTAAGTTCAGCGAACTTCATTGCCATACGCATCACCGGCGACACCACACCGCGCACACTGATGAACAGACGCACCTCCGGCGAAACGAACCAACCATCTATGTCCAAGAAGTCGGCAATAAACTCGCCTCATGCCATGTATCCTGTTCCTGATTCAATTTGTTAGAAGATCATAAATCTCTGCAGAAACCCGAGCACGCTGACCGCTGTTTTTGGGGTTTCGTGGGGCGGCACATCACACTCAATACCCCCTCTAAAATCCGGTTGGGAAAACCAGTACGTGCTAAAATAGACATGCCGCCCACAATCTCAAAATGACATCAGGAGATTATTGAGTCCATTTTTTTCTTGGAAACTCACCGTTGACTCCTATGAAACAAGGCTTTGAAAGGACGTCCGGCATTCCCCGGGCTACAGATCAAAACTGACTGAACATCCTTGATAATTCCTTCTCCGACCGGCTTTGGCGGTCTCTGATAAACGAGTTGCCAAGTACCGACACCTACCGCCACAATCTTAACTCACCGAGGCTAAATTCCTAAAAACCGCAAATGCGGCACCGTCCTTTCGCGAGTATGCGGCATTTGAATCTGGTGCAGCTCGCCGCAACCATCTTCGTATTAGAACGGTGGGGGTCAGAGAACCTAACCAACATTGAGGTCGCACCGTGCTAGAACCCCTGCATCAGCATATCGACTGCGACCGTGATCTGATCGAACTCGTCACTCAAGTCGCATACTTGGGACTTGAGGATTCCAACCGGTACTGCGGCCATGAATTGTGTGACCATAACGACCGGCCCACCATCGATGTCAAAAACCGGATTGAGACGTGCCGCTGGCTTTGGTGCGTTTGACTTCGGGAGCAGCGGGACAACAACACGCGTATTCAGATCGCTTAGGAGATCGGTCTGGATATCCAGAAGATAGCCATCGCCGGATGGATTAGGGTAGACGTCGTATTTTGGCATCAGAACTGCCTGAAACGTTCCAGCGGAAGACCATGCCGCTCAACATATGAATTGGAACTTCTGAGTGCTGCAGCATTTTCGGCTTTCCAGCGCTCAGACTTTGCTGCGATGACTGCGGCGCGCACGCCCTCCTCGGCCGCGCGGGACAGATTTACCTTCAGCGCTTTGGCCTCAGACAGCAACGCGCTATCGAGCGACAGATTCGTGGGCTTTCGCGTTTGAGCGTTCATTGTATTGCTCTCCCTATGCACGCACTGTATCGCTATGAAATATGCGCGTCAAATATGCGTATGCTTGTTAAGCATGTTTCGCAGAATTGAACCGACTGACAAGTTCCATCAGCGATGCCATTAACCAGCTAACACAATGAAACGGTGGTATTGCAACATGCAGCGGCGAGAAGCGACCCAATCGGCCGCTCACAAAGAGGCTCTTCAATTCCCGACACGCGGACTTTGCCGACATTCGCCGCGCCTGCAAGCCATTGGGCAAGACAAGGGAAAAAGTGCCGCTAAATGCCTCGGTTTGGGTCGCGACGTTGGTCGGAGTGTCCTGGCCTTTGGTTGACTTAGGTCCGCATCATCACATCAAACGCCTTGCATCTCTGGGCTGGTCGGGCGGTCGGTTGCCGGTATTCCTGTTGTTTTATCAGCATCGCCCAGATGATCCGGGCGCTCTTGTTGGTCATCGCGACCGTCGCCAACCGAAACGGTTTTTCGGCGAGGATTCTGACACTCCAGATATCTATGCGCTCCGTATGCTTCCTGCCGATCAGCGAACGGGATGTCATGCCGGTTATCAGGAACTTTCGGATTTAACGGTCGCCCTTCTTGGTTTTCTTGCCGAGCTTTTCCTTTCCACCGCTGGACTTGTTGAGTGGCTTCAGGCGCAGCCACGCCGCAAGATCGCGGCCGGGCCGGAATTGCTTAGCATCACCGATGCTCGCCACAACGGCGGAGGCCGAAATCGAGCCGAAGCAAGGCATGCGCATCAGGCGTCGGTTTTGCCGCGCTTTACACAGGGTTTGACATAGGCTGCTGGCATCAGGCGAACGTCATGGCCCAGCCTGCGGAGTTCACGACCCCAATAGTGGGCGGAGCCGCAAGCTTCCATGCCGACAACACAGCGCGGAAGGGTCTCGAAAAGCGCAAGCCGCTTCGGGCGCTTGATCTTTTTGTTGAATATCTTGCGGCCAGCAGCCGATATTCCATGAACCTGGAACATGTCGTTGGCCAGATCCAGTCCAACTGTTTTAACCGTCATTGGCAATCTGTATTTGCGCGATGTTCCCAGAAAGGTGTTGTGATGATCTTTTCCAAAGTTGAATATGACCTCCTAACCAAAGGTGTCATTTTTGGAACGCAGACTCGCCGCCATACTCGCCGCTGACGTTGTTGCATACTCTTCGATGATGGTCGAAGACGAAGATGCCACTTTGATGCACCTCAAGACCCATCGCGAATGTGTTTTTGATCCCAAAGTCAGCCAATACAAAGGCCGGGTGATCAAGTTGATTGGGGATGGCACATTGGTTGAGTTTTCCTCGGTCGTGGATGCTGTTCGGTGTGCCATCGAGATCCAGAAAGATCTGGCGGTTCAAAACTCAGCGATAAAACTGCGCATCGGAGTGCATTTGGGCGACGTGATTGTTGATGAGGGAGATGTCTACGGGCACGGTGTTAATCTGGCGTCGCGCCTGGAAGCGACTGCAAAGGTCGGCAGTGTTTGCATCTCTTCTATAGTTTATGAAAGCCTGGGAAACCTGATTGAAGAAACCTTTGAAGATGGCGGTGCCCAGCACCTCAAAAACATAACAAAGCCTGTCCAAGTATACCATTTGGCACATGAAGGTTCTGAGAAATACGAGTCAAATCAAACCGGGCGGGATAAGCCCTCAGTCGCGGTTTTGCCGTTTTCAAACGTAAGTGGCAATGCTGAGCAGCAGTTTTTTAGCGACGGTATTTCCGAAGACATCATTACCGGATTGTCCCGCTTTCGGACCTTGTTTGTGGTCGCGCGCAATTCGTCGTTTCGGTTCCGGGACTCAGATCTGGAGATCGGTGACATCGCGGCAAAGTTGGGGGTACAATACCTTGTCGAAGGCAGTGTTCGAAAAGTCGGTAACAGAGTGCGCATTTCGGCTCAGCTGATCGCGGCTGACTCTGGAAAACATATCTGGGCTGAGCGTTATGACCGCGAACTGGAAGACATCTTTGCGGTTCAGGATGAGGTGACCCAAAGCGTCGTCGCGGTTCTTCCCGGTCGCGTTCAAAGCGACGTGGCCAACAATGTCTTGAACAAGCCCACAGACAAGATGAAGGCATATGAACTCTTGCTGCGAGGGAAAGCACTCCGAGATGGGTTGAACGCCGCCGACAACGCCACCGCCAAGGGATATTTTGAAAAAGCGCTGGCCATCGATCCCAATTACGCGCGGATCTATATGTATCTGGCCGACACCTATGTCGTCGACCTTTGGCTCGGTCTTGCCGACGCCGATGCGCCCTCCCAAGCATTGGAAATCGCGCGTCAGGGCGCGGCTTTGGACAACAAGGACGTCTATATTCAGGACCAACTTGGATATGCGTACCTATGCGCGGGCCTCTGGGATCAGGCCGATACGCAGTTTCAAAAGACACTGTCATTGATCGAAAATGAAGCGGAATCGATGGCTTGGTGCGGATATGGGTTTCTGTTGTTGGGGCAGCATGAAAAGGCCCATGGAATAGTTGTCGAGGCCATGCGACTTGACCCCCTGCACCCGCCTTCTCTCGATTGGATTATCGGACAGGTATATTTCTTTTTGGGTCGATATGATGACGCTGTCAGCAAGCTGATTGGCGAAGCACGGCTGAACTCATTGGCTGCTGCGTTTCTAGTGGCAGCCTACGCGCACTCGGGCCGACAAAAAGAGGCGGAGTCCTCGTTGCAAGCCTTTGTTCGACACCGCCATCAGGAGTTTTCAAGCCGCGGGATGGCAGTTCCGGAAAACACGTTGATTGCTCTGGCCGGTGGCTTTCAACCGATGTGGCGCAATTTGTCGGATTGGGAACACATTGCCTCTGGTCTGCGCCAAGCTGGTTTGGCAGGGTAGGCGACGCCCATTTTTCTATGTCTTCGGTGATTGGCCGTTGCCAATTTCCGCTCCTTGCTGCGACCTGCCGCTGATTGTACAAGATGTTGAGGGTAGTGACGGGTTTTTCGAGGGAACAAACCTCTGACTGGAGTGTGTCCGTCCGGTGAATGCGACCAGTTAATGTTGAGCGGTTTCTTCGACGTAACACCACGGCATGAGTTCATCGAGG